>NZ_SMSC01000039.1:0-32932 GCF_004359955.1 Candidatus Thiosymbion oneisti | reverse complement strand
CACGTCGATACCGATGGTTCACTGCTGATAACTGACGAATACAAGGCGTACAACGCGGTCAACCCCATCATGCGGCGAGCGATCATCAATCACGCCGAGCGATACGCGGATGGCGAGACCCACACCAATACCATCGAAGACTTTTGGTCATTGGTCAAGCGGGCATGGTTCGGCAGCCATCATCACTACTCGCGCAAATACCTTCCGCTGTTCATGGCCGAATCATGCTGGAAGTACAACCATCGGGACAACGACGATGCCTTCGGAACCTTCCTGCGAGGAGCAATGGCATAACCGTCTGTATTACGGCGATTGCCTGACGATCATGCAAGACATGAAATCGTCCAGTGTTGATCTGATTTACCTGGACCCGCCGTTCAACTCGAATCAAGCCTACAACGCGATTTACAAGGACGAGACTGGCCGACCACTACCAGTCCAAATTGAGGCTTTCTGCGACTTATGGACGCTGGATGAGGAAAGCGAACGCGCGATTCGCACGATGCCGGTGCTGATGCGCGAAGCCGGAATCGAGGATGAAACCGTCGAGTTTTGGCGGCTCTGGATGAATGCGCTACGCGCCAGCAACCCGAAAATGCTGGCGTATCTGTCCTACATGGTGCAACGGCTCGCGGTGATGAAGCGATTACTGCGGCCTGCCGGCTCCGTCTACCTGCATTGCGATCCAACCGCAAGCCACTACATCAAGGTAATGATGGATGGGATATTCGGACATGAGAACTTCCGCAATGAAATTGTCTGGAAAAGAAACACCAGCCACAATTCCGGGCGTCAGTTCGGGCGTATCCACGACATTATTTTGTTCTACTCCAAAAGCGACAAGTGGACGTGGAACAATATTTACGCATCGCGGTATTCTGATGCTCAGTTATCCCGATTCAAAAAAGGTGCGGATGGCCGGATGTATAAAGGCGATAACCTGACAGCGGCTAGGCCGGATAGTGACTCAGGAAAATTCGAGTGGCGCGGCACAACGCCTGGTCCTTCGCGGGGATGGGCTTACACCGAAGAGCAATTGGAAGAATTCTGGTCGGAAGGTCGAATCTTAACCAAGAAGAATGGAGCCCCGCGCCTCGACGGCCTGAAAGTCTACTTGGATGAGTTACCAGGCCCGCGCACCCAATCCATTTGGGATGATATTCCGAGAATACCCAACACGTCCAAGGAACGCCTTGGTTACGCCACACAAAAACCATTGGCGCTGTTAGAACGGATAATTCAAGCCAGCACCAACGAAGGCAATGTTGTGCTTGATCCTTTCTGTGGTTGCGCCACAACGATTGAGGCGGCCCACAGACTCAAACGCAAGTGGATCGGCATCGACATCGCCATTCACGCGATAAAGCGCGTAGCGGCCATCAGGCTCGGCGAGCGTTGCAAATTGAAGGCGGGAAGAGATTTCGAGATCGATGGCGTACCCCGGACCCTGGAAGGCGCACAGGACTTGTGGGCACGGGACAAATACCAGTTCCAGAAGTGGGCGGTGGAGGAGGTGGACGGATTCGTTACCACCAAGCGGACGGCGGACGGCGGGATCGACGGACGGTTGTATTTCTCCGTTTATGGCGAACGCGAGCTGCAAAGCATGATTATCGAGGTCAAGGGCGGCAAGAACGTAACGATTGCGGCGCTGCGGGAACTGCGCGGCGTGCTCGAAAACGAGGAGGCGTTGCTGGCCGGATTGATCGTTATGGAGCCATTGGGCGACCGTAAGATGCAGAATTTTCAGCAATTCGCCAGTGAAGCGGGCGACTTGGAATTTGAACGTTCGGCGCGGCCCTACCCAAAGATGCAGATTCTATCCGTGCCCGAAATCCTGGAAGGCAAGCGGTTCGATACGCCGACTGTCATGGGCAAGGCAGAGCATCCGCAAACCAGTCTGGACGTTTAAGCCGGAGAATCGCTATAATCCTTGAACCCGTTCAGGTAGACCCTGAACGGGCGGACCCCGGTACGGTTGCAGCCGTACCGAGGCCCTAACCACAACCCAACCTGACAGAGAGGTTCGGCCATGGCTACTGCCAATTCTACACGTGCCTTACGCCCCTTTCATGATGAAAGCATCCGCTGCATTCGGGATGCCCTGCTGATCGGGCTGGTGTCCTACGGCCAGATCGAACGCTTATCCGCTGCCCAAGAGGTCCTGGCGAAGCAGGGAAAGCCGGTTGCTAAAGACTTGCGGGTAATGCACCCGACCGGCACGGCGGATACGGTATCTCGGTTCGCTGAGGCACTGTGGTTAGTGTGCGGATAGCACGCTAAGCCCGTTCCCCATGGCGCACTTGCTGCGCATCGGCTGAAATGCTATACGGATATTGAGATAACCACAGGCAAACTCGTGGCTCGCCAGGGAGGGCCACCAGTTAAGCCCGTAACTTATCATTCCGATTTATTTTGGGTTATTATATTTCTTATTACATCAAGGTGCATAGTTGCTTTGATTCATATACTTCCGCTAAGTTATCAGAAATAAACCTTTCTGCGACATACCTCCAAGAAAATAATACTATTAAAGGCGATTATCACGTGATTGTTCCTTAGCAAAGAAAACCGAGAATGCGTGTCCTCTCGTTACGGAAATGTAAAATTGCCTGAATGCCCAACATCAAAAGACGTTCACACTGACCAACGTGAGCATTTCGCATTTAATTCAAGACCAAAGGTGCTTGCAAAGGAACTTCGGGCTTTACATTGTCAGGTCCCGGATGATTACGCGGAATTTTATTGAACAATCGGGGCTGTTGAGCGTACCAGTGTTTGAGCGTTTGTAGGGGTGTTTTGTGGTGCAAGTTTTGTTGCGGGATGTTGTGATTATACAGGTGGACGAAGCGGATGAGGGTTGCCTGGAGAGAAGCGGCGGATTCGAAGCGATTGGAGCGCAGCACATCGGCAATGCGGCCGTTGAAGCGTTCGACCATACCATTGGTTCGGGGGGTTCTGGGCTTGGTCAAGCGATGCTGGATGCGGTTGTCAGCACAGACCTGATCGAAGGCATGAGCAGCGGTTGGTTGGCGCTCGCCGGAGGCGCAGAAGCGGTCGGTAAATTCCTTGCCGTTGTCGGTTAGGAGCGTGGTGATTTTGAACGGAGCGGTGTCGATCAGGCGCTTCAGGAAACCGCTGGCGGTGGTTGCCGACTTGTCCTTGAGGATTTCGACGTAGACCCAACGCGTGGCCCGATCAATGGCGGCGAACAGGTCCGTGCGCTGGTCTTGGTCTGGCATTTGGGGCAGGTACTTGACATCGACGTGCACAAAGCCGGGGGCGTAGTCCTTGAAGGTTTTGTGGGGGGGTGTCTGCACACCGTCCTCCTGGGGTAGCAGGGTCTTGAGGTTGGCGACCCCATGGCGGCGCAGACAGCGGTCCAGAGCTGATCGGGAGAGGTCGGGGTGGATAAACTCACGAGTGACCACCAACCGGTCATCAAGTGGCAGCAGCAGCGTCTTACGCAGTTCTACGACCACGGCTTTCTGGGTCGGGGTGAGGGTAGTCTGCAAGCGGTGGGGCGTGTGGGAGCCATCGGCAACGCCGTCACGGCGTTTCCAGCGGCGGATGGTATCCTCACTCACGCCCAGTTCATCGGCCAGTTGCGTGACGGACTGGTGGGACGCTTGAATGTATTGGCGGGTCTTCGGGGTGGTGGTCGCATTGGCATGCAAGTGGATATTCATGGTGTGTTCTCCGGGACCGACGGGGCTACTAGCAACTCCATAACCTCTCGCGCACGCAACAATGACCCAATTTTACTCCCTATGTAATCATCAGGGACATGACAGCTAATGAAAAATGACCACTACCGGTTCTTGATTCATTTGCGTTGATTTGCGTTCATTGGTGGATAACGCTGGTACTAGATAGCCAGCCCGCCCACCCGCCGTCCGCCATAGATGAGGTTGATCAGGGCGCGGCTGCCTAGGATAGCGGTGAACATGGAGGTGACGATCCCGATGAACAGGGTCACCGCGAAGCCCTTGATGGGTCCGGTACCGAAGCTGAACAACACCACTGCGGCGATCAGGGTGGTGATGTTGGCGTCCACGATGGTGGACAGGGCCTTCTCATAACCCGCGTGGATGCTCGCCTGGGGCGAGCTGCCGTTGCGGATCTCCTCGCGGATGCGCTCGAAGATGAGCACATTGGCGTCCACCGCCATACCCACCGTCAGCACGATACCGGCGATTCCCGGCAGGGTCAGGGTCGCCTGCAGCAGGGAGAGCACGGCGACGATCATCACCAGATTGACGAACAGCACCAGGTCTGCCACCAGGCCGAAGATCCGGTAGTAACCCGCCATGAAGAGCACCACCAGGATAAAGCCGATGATTACCGACCTAACGCCCTGATCGATGTTGTCCTGACCCAAGCTGGGACCAATGGTGCGCTCCTCGACGATCTCGATGGGGGCGGCCAAGGCGCCGGCCCGCAACAGCAGGGCCAGATTGTGGGCCTCGTTGGAGCTGTCCAGGCCCGTGGTCTGGAAGCGACGGCCGAAGGGCTCCAGAATATTGGCGACGCTGATCACTTCTTCCGTGCGCACCTTGCGCTTCACCGGCTTCCCGTCCACCAAGCGCGTGAGGGTACGGTTCTCGATGAAGACCACCGCCATGGGCTTGCCCACATTCTCGGTGGTCACCTTGCGCATGCGGCGGGCCCCCTGCCCGTCCAGGCTCACGAAGACCGCCGGCTGACCACTGCGTTGGTCGAAACCGGCGGCGGCATCCGTGATCTGGTCGCCGGTGACGATCACCCGGCGCAGCAACAGGACCGGCCGGCCGTCCCGATCCTGGTAGAGCTTGCTGGTTACGGGCACGCGGCCGTCCACCGCGTCCTGAACACTATGCCCGGTATCCACCAGGCGATACTCCAGGGTCGCTGTCGCCCCTAGGATTTCCTTGAGCCGACCCGGGTCCCGGGCACCGGGGAGCTGAACCAGGATGCGCCGCTCACCCTGCCGCTGGATGATGGGCTCGGCCACGCCCAAGGCGTTGACGCGATTGCGCAAGGTGGTGATATTCTGCTCCAGGGCGAACCGCTTGACCGCCTGCTCATCGGTGGGCGTCAGGGACCCGTAAACGAAGAAGGCACTGCCGTCATCCCCACCCTCCAGGACCAGCTCGCCGAACTCCGTTCCGATCAGCGCCTCCGCCTGGTCCCGGGTTCGGGCATCGCGAAACTTGACCTTCACCCGCTTCCGATCCCTGGTCACGGTCAGATAGCGGACCTTCTGCTTGCGCAGCAGGGTGCGGATATCGCCGGTATAACGCTCCAGGGCCTGGTCGACCGCCGCATCCATGTCCACGTCGATCAGCACATGGATGCCGCCGCGCAGGTCCAACCCCAAAAACATGGGCTGGAGACCCAGGGTGCGGAGAAATCCGGGGAGATTCGGGGCCAGGGTCAGGGCGCTGTTGTAGCGGTCCGAAAGGGTCCCCTCGATGGCCTCCTGGCCCCGCAGCTGGTCGCCGGAGGTCGCGAAGCGCACCAGCAACTTCCCGCCCTCGCGCCTTTCGATGGCCCGATACTCGACGCCAGCGTTCTCCAGAGCGGCCTTGATCTCGTCCACACCGGCGTCCGTCACCTCGATGCCTCGGGCACCTGTCACCTCGATGGAAGGATTCTGAGAAAAGAGATTGGGTAAGGCGAACAGGATGCCGACCAGGATCACCCCCAGAATCAGCAGATTTTTCCACAACGGATAGCGGTTCATGGGGACTCCATCGCGCATCTGTCATCGAAAGCGAGCCTGGGTTCCTGCCTCGGGAGACGGGTCCGGCCAGAAATTATCGGAACAGGTCGCCGCCAGGTGGCACCGCCGCAACCGCATGCAGGCCCTAAGACCTCCCAGACCTCAAGACCTCCGGCTCGGATGAGGGTATCCCGCCGCGTCACAACTCTTTGATCGAACCTTTCGGCAACACGGACTCGACCGACTGGCGGCGAATCTTCACCTTGATGTCGTCCGCCACCTCCAGCTCGGCAAAGTTATCTCCCAGCTCGGTGATGCGCCCGACGATGCCGCCTACGGTCGTCACCTCGTCGCCCTTGGCCAGGGCCTCGACCATCTTCTTGTGTTCCTTCTGGCGCTTCACCTGCGGGCGGATCATCAGGAAATACAGGATCACCACCAGGCCGATCGGGAACAGCAGACCGAGCAACGGATCGCCCGAGGCGCCGCCTTCTTGCGCCAGGGCATCGGAGATGAAAAAGCTCATAGGGAAATCCTCGCAAGCGGCAAGCGCATGGTCACGGGAGGTGGGAAGAGTAAATTATTGGCTCTTTATGGATTCCAGACTGTTTACCCGCCACCCCCGGCATGGCCGTAGGGTGAGCTGTGCCCACCGACCACGGGCTCCAGTCACCAGCGACCAGTCGCCGGACTCCAACGCATCGATGCGGTTCGCCGCCAGGCGCGAGACGCGCCCGGCGGCTCACCACATCCTACACTCCCGGCAGGACCGCGGTGCAACCGTGGGGTGTAATGAACGCGGCGAACGGTTCGGTAGCGAGAAGCGATACATGAACTCCGCAGCTAGACAAAGCAGTCTGGAATCCATGCTGAATTATTCATTATGTCACAGACTGGACAAACGGGCTCGGGGATCGGAAGCTAGCGACCGGTCGCCGGAAACAACTTACGCCCGCCCGCCCTGCCGAGCGCCCGCCAGGTCGTCGGCGATGGCCGCCAGGGCCTGCCAGGGATCGCCGGTGGTCAAGCCCTTGATGCTGCGATCGGCTGCTGCACACCGGACCAGCAGGTCTTGCAGGTACTCCGTGGAGAGTCGTTTCAGTGCCGCCAGCACGCGGGATTGACGTGACTCCCAGACCTTATGCATCCGCAAGGCGGCGGCGGTCCCGCCGCCTTGGGCGGCATGGGAGACCGCCGCCAACATACGCAGCTCCCGGGCCAGGGCCCAGAGCACCAGTGCGGGAGCGGTCCCCTCCGCCGCCAGGGTATTGACGATTCGGTGGACCCGGGCCCGATCCCCGCCCAGCGCCGCGTCCGGGAGGTCGAACAGGTCGTAGCGGGCACCGTCGGAGATGGCACTGACGAGCCGCTCCCGATCCAGGTCGCCTGTTCCATAAAGGAGCCGGAGCTTCTCTACCTCTTGGGCCGCCGCCGGCAGATTCCCCTCGACTCGCTCGCTCAGCAGCTCGGTCACGCCGGGCTCCGGGCGCAGCCCCCGCTCCCGCAGTCGCTGCTCGATCCAGGCGACCAGGTGTCGCCCTTGGATCTGTCGTACCTGGAGCAGGACACCGATTCGGTCCAGCACCTGCACCCACTTGGCCTGGAGCTCTCTGCGCTCCAGCTCCGGGGCCAGGATAAGCAGTCGGTTGTCTTCCGCGGGGTCACGGCAATAGGCGCGCACCGCCTCGCTGCCCTCGCGACCGATGCGCGTCGCGTTGAGCCGCAGCTCGATGAGCTTGCGGTCGGAGAACAAAGAGCGCGCCGCGGCGGCGGCCGCGAGACGGCCCCAATCGAATCCCGGCTCACACTCCAGCAGCTCCCGCTCCTCGAATCCCTGAGCGCGGGCCGTGCCCCGCACCGCCGCGGCCGCTTCGCCGAGCTGCAGCGGTTCGTCGCCGTAAAGCAGATAGACCGGTGCCAGCTTATGCTTCAGGTTGTCTGCGAGCTGCTGGATCTGGATGCGCATGCCATATCCTCAGCGGCGCGCTTTTCAGCATCCGCTGAGCTCTTTATCAGGTGCCTTTTGGCATAAAAAAAGGTTACAGTCGCCGAAACAGCAAACGACAATGCCAAGATCGTGTTTAGGATAAAGTGACTTTCTATTTCAATGATAACAGCATGTAGTGCTAAGTCAGCGATAACGACACCTAGAAGCCCTCCATACACTGATAAAATAGCAGAAATACGATTGCTATATTTCATAGAACCCGCCGAAATACGCAAAGCACAATAGGTAATCCACACGCCTCCGATAATTATCACTGGAGAAACAAAAAGAAATAACTTTCCCGCACTATTTATATCCGAATCACTTTCCATGTAAGCGCTGCTTAAATCCAGAAATATAAAAAGTAATCGATAACAGAGAAATAGCAAGACCGATATCGTCAAGAGGAACAGTATGATTTTTCTCATGCTATATTATCCTCCAGAACCATATCTCTCTTGATTTGGTGTAGTCCGAGAATCTTCCCTCCCATGAAAATCCAGCTTGAATTCTAACCCAGGTGAACCAGTCGGTAAGTCTCGATCCATTCCACAAATCGATGTGGTCGCCACTTCTGTTTCTGAAGCTTTCCTTTTTACCATTATTAGTTCTTCGCCAATAATCTTTAAAAAAGATAATGCCTGTTTTGCCCGATAGATCTTTAGAAAAATTCTCAGGAGAGACTTTTATAACTTTTTGTATTCCAGCAATAGGATATTTATTCAAGCCATTGGCCAATTCTTCCGCTCTAACCACATGCCCCTCCGATTTATCGTGACCATACCAACAGTGTATTGCTCCCGGAATTCGTGTTGTTTTTACACCGCATTTAGCTAGAGCTACACCCATCCGAATTGCACATTGATTTGAAAAATTTGATTTTCCGTTAGTGGTACATGGGTTGTCATTTCCCGTAATTGTTGGGTGATTATCCCAAAGTTTCTTAAACGTTATCATTATAGTATTCCTCTTTCTTCAATCGCTTTGGCGCAACATGACCCGGAGACGGGTCAGGATACGGTTGGCGGCATCGCTGAACATATCCGCGTAGATCAGTTCACTCTCCGACTGCTTGCCGAGTACCTCGACGTTGGGATCTTCGTAGCTGCGCACCAGGTCGAGGGACTGTTGCGGTACCAACTGTTTCCCGTCCGGGGTCACCGCGTCGAAGGTCAGGCCATAGTGGAGCTCGCGCGCCAGGACCTTGCCGCCGCGATCTACGGCGACGACCCGGGAGGAACGCCGCTCGTTACTGAGGCGTATGATCATCCGAGCCTGCCGGGGCCCAGCGGCCAGCTGCACCTGGGATCCGTGGAGTTGCCGAACGATCTCGTTGCCCACCGGCGATCTGTGCTGCGGCTGGACGAACACGGGACTGAACTCGGAGGGGACCTCCACGTCACCCCTCAGCTTGAAGCCACAGGCGCTGGTTGCCAGCAATGCCGCCAGGAGAAGGCCCACTGCGAACGAATCGCGCACGGCGGATTCGCACCTCAGGAAATGCTCAAGTCCGGGGATACTCTTTCTCATCAGCGTGCCACCACATTGACCAGCTTGCGTGGCACCAGGATGACCTTGCGGACTTGGGCCGCGCCGACAAATTTGCGTACATTCTCGTTGGCGAGAGCGGCCTGCTCGACGACCTCCCGTCCCGCGTCCGCGGTGACTCGGATCTTGCCCCGCACCTTGCCATTGACCTGAACCACGTATTCGATGGTGTCCTGCCGCAGGGCCGTCTCGTCCACCACCGGCCACGCCGCGTCCAGGATGTCCTCGCCGTAGCCCAGATCCCGCCATAGTTGGTGGGTAATGTGAGGGGCGATGGGACCTAGGAGCCGCAGTACGATACTCAAGCCCTCTCGCAGCACCGCCATTCCGGCGGGGGAATCGTCGAGCCGATACAGAGCATTGACCATGGTCATACAGCCAGAGACCACGGTATTGAATTGCCGACGTTCATAATCGAACCGGGCCTTTTTCAGGGCGGTATGGATCTGATTTCGGCAATCTTTGTGCAACAGGTCAACGTCTCCATATCCAGACCCCTCCTCATTGCCAACTCCGAAGCCAGAGCCAAAGCCTACGCCGCTGCCCGAACCATCGGGGTATCCGTGCCCGAACCCACCGCCCCCCACACCATAGCCTGAACCATCGTCTGCTCCGCCACTGCTCAGCGATCCATCCATGTACCACGCCAGATTCCAGAGCCTTCTCAGAAAGCGCGCGGCGCCTTCCACGCCCTCGTCATTCCACTCCAGGGTCTGGTCCGGGGGTGAGGTGAACATGGTGTAGAGCCGCACCGTGTCCGCCCCATAGCGATCGACCAGGGCCTGGGGGTCTACGCCGTTGTGCTTGGATTTGGACATCTTCTCGAGGCCGCCGTAGGTGACGGGCCCCCCATCTTCCTTGAGCCGTGCCGCTACCAAGCGGCCCTTCTCGTCCCGCTCCACCTCCACGTCCACCGGGTTGAACCAGTGCCGGTGGCCCGCGGCGTCCTCGCGAAAGTAGGTCTCCGCCACCACCATGCCCTGAGTGAGCAGCTGGACGAAGGGCTCGTCGCAATCCACGAGTCCCTCATCGCGCATCAGCCTGTGGAAGAAGCGGGCATAGAGCAGGTGCAGCACCGCGTGCTCGATGCCGCCCACGTACTGATCCACCGGCAGCCAATAGCGGGCGCGTTCGTCCAGCATGGCGGTGGCGCAGCCGCTGGAGCAATAGCGGGCATAGTACCAGGAGGACTCGAAGAAGGTGTCGAAGGTATCCGTCTCTCGGGACTCGCCGTCGGCGAGTTCCGAGAATGAAGACAGCTGCTTGAGGGGCGAGCCGGAGCCGTCCACGACCAGGTTCGCGGGCAAGCGTACCGGGAGCTCGGTCTCGGGACGCACGGTGCCGTCCGGGATATGGACCACGGGGATCGGGCACCCCCAGTAGCGTTGGCGGGACACGCCCCAATCCCGTAGCCGGAAGTTTACCCGTCGCTCCCCCTTGCCCCGCTTTGCCAACCAGTCCGCGATCGCACCGAAGGCCTCCGCACTGGTCAGGCCGGTGAAGGGGCCGGAATCAACCAGAACACCCTGGTCCAGGAAAGGAAGTTGCGACGCTGCTTCTGCTCGTTCAAGCTCCCTCTCCAAAAATTCTTGTTGAATCTCAGGCCCCTTGTGAGGGAGACCATCACCTGCGCTCACGGGTCCGTCTCGAAGCGCACGTTCAAGTGCATCAACTTCCTCGGAGATGATGACCCTTTTTATCGGCAGGCCATACTTTTTCGCAAACTCGAAATCTCTGGCGTCGTGGGCCGGCACTGACATCACGGCCCCGGTGCCGTAGCTCATGAGCACAAAGTTGGCGGCGAAGATGGGCACCGGCTCATCGGTGATCGGATGGATGGCATCGATGCCGAGGGGGTAGCCCTGCTTTTCCATGGTCTCGAGCTCGGCCTCGGAGATACCCCCCCGGCGGCATTCCTCGATAAAGGCCGCGAGCTGCGGGTCGTCCTCGGCGGCCCGGCGCGCCAGCGGGTGCTCGGCGGCCACGGCCATGTAGGTGACGCCCATGAGGGTGTCCGGGCGGGTGGTGTAGATCCCCAGCGGCTCGTCCGAGCCCCGGATGCCGAATACCATGTACACGCCCTCCGAGCGCCCGATCCAGTTGCGCTGCATGGCGCGTACCTGCTCCGGCCAGCCGTCGAGCCCCTCGAGCCCATCCAGCAACTCCTGGGCATAGTCCGTGATACGCACGAACCACTGCCGGATCTCCCGTTTCTCCACCGGTGCCCCGGAACGCCAGCCCTTGCCGTCGATCACCTGCTCATTGGCCAACACCGTTTGGTCCACCGGGTCCCAGTTCACCGTCGCCTTGGCTTGGTAGGCCAACCCCTTCTCCATCAGGCGTGTGAACAACCACTGTTCCCAGCGGTAGTAGTCCGGGTCACAGGTAGTCAGCTCCCGGTCCCAGTCATAGCCGAAGCCCAACCGCTTGAGCTGGGTCTTCATATACTCCACGTTGGATCGGGTCCATTGGGACGGCGGAATCCCATGCTTGATGGCGGCGTTCTCCGCCGGCAAGCCAAAGGCGTCCCAACCCATGGGTTGCAGCACGTTCTTGCCCAACATGCGCTGATAGCGGGCGATCACATCCCCAATGGTGTAGTTGCGCACATGTCCCATGTGGAGGCGCCCGGAAGGGTAAGGGAACATCGACAGGCAATAGAACTTCTCCTTCTCCGGATCTTCCACTGCCACAAAAGACCGGTTCGCTTCCCAATAGGCCTGCACCGCGGCCTCTATCCAGTGCGGATCATAGTCTTTTTGCATCTTTCTGATTCTACTTTGTCACATTATGAACTAACAAACTGATTTCTATATATTTCACAATTTTGCAGACTCCTTATAAGGCAGTGGATTACCAGGTAATGTGACAAAGTAGAATTGGAAAACGAATGGGAAACCTATCGCCTGACGGGGGCTCGATGCAAGTCGAACAGTCCACTATTGCTGAACCAACTGCCGGCAACGGCCGGCACCAGAATCTCGTCGAAGACAGCGCCGACGCATCCAATCGGCGGAACCGCCTGTTCGAACTTGGCTTGCAGAATGTTTGGGTAGTATTTCTATTTTCTTGACAAGCGTCACCTGACAGCTTACGGTTTGGATATGATAAGTGGCTTCCGGCACAAAGGGCTCGAGGCGTTTTTCAGAACCGGGACCAAAAGCAGGATACACCCCCAGCATGCCGTGAAGTTGCGGATTCTCCTTACAGCGCTGGATCACGCTACAAGACCTGAAGATATGAATGCTCCGGGGTGGCGACTGCATCGCCTGAAGGGCGATCTGTCCGGTGGTTGGGCGGTCACAGTGAGCGGTAACTGGCGCCTCGTTTTTCGCTTTGAAAATGGGGATGCCATCGATGTCGATTACTTAGATTACCATTAACTTGAGGTAAAAATGTCACGCATGCATGATCCCGCACATCCCGGAGAGGTACTGCGCGAATATCTGCCGGAAGGTATGAGCGTTACCGAGGCGGCACGCAGGTTGGGCGTGACGCGACAATCTTTGTCAGCGATTTTGAATCGACGGGCAGGGATCAGTGTGGATATGGCCCTGCGTCTGTCCGAGGCACTTGGTACCAGTGCAGAAATGTGGCTTTCGATGCAGACCGGATATGATCTTTGGCAGGCGGAGCAGATGCCGCGCGCGAAGGTAGAGCCGATTGCAGCATGACTATTGAGTATCAGGGGTTGTTGACATTCAACCTGATAGCCTGTGCTCAACCAACGATTGGAGGGTTTGGTCGGTCGGAATCGAAATCGGGATCGAAATCGGGATTCCGATTTCGATCCCGATCCCGATTTCGGGTATAGCGCATCCCAATTCATCTGGGCTGGCTGGTGGATGTGGACCAAGGCTGGATCCCAATACCATTAAGTTAAGCCTCAAAGCCCTCCGGCGGGAGAGGGGATCAAAAAGATGAACCGCTCTACTTTAACACTTATGAATTTACCACTACCCCTGCTCGCACTCGTTCCCACGCTCCAGCGTGGGAACGCCGTCTTGTCCGCTCCAGCGGACTCAGCTCCTCTGTGCTGATAGGCGTTGGCTGTTAGCCTATCGAGGCGCCTAATCAACGCTGGAGCGTCGAGATCTGCTCCCACGCTGGAGCGTGGGGAGCCAGCCGAAAATCAATGGGTTAGTTTTTAGACGGCCTCTTAACTTAATGGCATTGAGACCCCGCCTCGTCATTCCGATAGGGAGTGCCGGAATCCAGACGCCAAGGATGGCAAAAGCAGTGAGAATCTGACGATTGGGTGGCTCGTCCACCACTTAAAAATTTACCACTACCCAGCGATGGATTCTCGGCAGGGTGACCACCCAAGCGAGCCGTAACTATCACGCCCCCTCTTTTGTCCCCTGTGGCGACGGTGCCGCGCCGGCCGACTCGGGGGCCGAGGCTGTCGGTAATTTGACCCGCATCAGCACCAGCACCAGCAGGATGGCCGGCAGGCCGAGTATGGCCGCGTAGGTAAAGAAGAAGACATAGTCGGTCGCGTCCACGATATCGCCGGAAAAGCCCCCGAGAAACTTTGCCGGGAGCAGCATCAGCGAGCTGAACAGGGCGTACTGGGTGGCGGTGTAGGCCCGGTTGGCGAGGCCAGACAGATAGGCAATGAACACCGACCCGGCGAGTCCGGCACTCAGGTTGTCCGCGGAGATGACCAGTGCCAGGAGGGTGATATCCGCCGACTGGGTTGCCAACCAGGCGAAGATCAGGTTGGTTCCGGCCACCATAGCGGCGGCCACCAACAGGATGCGCATGACGCCGAAACGGACCACGACGACCCCGCCCAGCGCCGCCCCCACCATGGTCATAATCAGGCCGAAGACCTTGGTGACACTGGCGATCTCTTCCTTGCTGTAGCCCATGTCGATATAGAAGGGGTTGGCCATGACGCTCAGGGTAATATCGGACAGGCGAAAGACCCCGATGAAGGCCAGGATGAGCAGCGCCACCCGCCAGCCGTTGCGGGCAATGAATTCGGTGAAGGGGCAAACGATGGCGCCGATGAACCAGGCACTGAGCTCACGCCTCCGATCCGACAGGTGGGCCGAGCCCTCGATGAAGCGCACCACCCGCTCCTCTCGGCGCCAGGTCTCCCGATCGATCTTGCGGGTCGGCTCGGGGATCAGCAGGACGGTAAGCACGCCGATCCCCATGCACAGGGCCATGATGGCGTAGGACTGGGACCAGGACAGATACTCGGCGAAATAGAGGGCCCCCGCCCCGGCCATGATCATGCCGATCCGGTAGCCCATCTGGTAGGTAGCGGCCATCGCGCCCTGGAGGTCCACCGCCACCGCCTCGATGCGCCAGGCGTCGATGGCGATATCCTGAGTGGCCGACGCGAAGGCTACCAGCAGGGCCGCCGCCACCAGCATGCCCAGGGCCTGATTGGGGTCGTTGGTCGCCATCAGCAGCAACCCGGCGATCACCCCCCCCTGCGCCAGCAGCATCCAGCCCCGACGCTGTCCCAAGCGCCGGCTGAGCAGGGGCACCGGGATCCGGTCCACGAGCGGTGCCCAGACGAATTTCAGGGCATACAGGGTCGCCACCCAGGAGATGTGGCCGATGGTGCTGCGGTCGACACCCGCCTCGCGCAGCCAGGCGGAGAGGGTCCCGAACACCAACAGCAGCGGCAGACCGGCCGAGAAGCCCAGCAACAACATCGCGACCACCCGGGGATTGAGATACACCGCCAGGGCATCCAGCCATGAGCGGCCGGCATCCTTGCTTTTCTCCATCATTTCCCCGTCCGGTTGCGTGGGGTTGGGCATATCGGGCTCCCAAGTTCGGAAAAACTAGGTCGTGTTGACATTTAGAAGGTCCACACAGCGGACCCTACACTAACCACTTGATTGACTGTAGAGTCCGCGGTGCGAACCGCTTGGGCGTTACAGCCATTTAATATATTAAAAACAATCGGTTAGGGTTAAATGTCAACAGGACCTAGTACCCAGTTTCAGTAAAATTTTCCGGTACAACCAATCGCTGTCATCTCGACCGAAGGGAGAAATCCTTGTCTCGAGCGTAGTGAGGGATCTTTGGCGATGAGACAACCACAAAGTTACAAGATCCCTCCTTCGTCGGGACAAGGACTTCTCGCTTCGCTAAGCTCTCTCCCTGCGGTCGAGATGACAAATGACAACCAGCAAAATCGGATGAAATTGGGTACTAGAAGCACGTGGATCAGCGCCCATGATAGAGTACTTCTTCAGCCGATGACACGGGGCTTTAAAACGAAAAATCATACAAGAGAGTATGTTATGGAAACAAAGATGAAGAAGCTTACTCCGAATTTGATGGTTGCCGATGTCGTGGAATCGATCCGCTTTTACGTCGACCTATTAGGCTTTTCTCCGGACCTGGTTGTACCGGAGAATGAGCGGATTATGGAAGCGGAATTGCAGGCAGGTAGGAAATATGCCTATGCGGTGGTGCATCGTGATGAAGTATTTGTGATGTTCATGCGCCAGGATGAGTATAGGAAAGATGTTCCTGCTTTCTCAACAATGGATATCGGGGCCTCTGTTTCCCTGTATATCGATATGGAAAACGTCGAGTCTTTTTATGACAAGATCAAAGACAAGGTAAGGATAGAAAAAGAATTGGCAGATACCTGGTACGGCATGCGTGAGTTCTATATCTGTGATAATAATGGTTACATCCTCGCCTTTGGCGAACCAATTCCATGCGCGTAAGCATATGAATCACCACCACATATGAATCAACACCAACGGAACAAATATTGCGCCTAGGGGGCGTTCTCAATTAACAAATTATATAAGGACAACAACCCGTTATGAGCCCGCGTAGGGCGGATAAGCTTGCACCATCCGCCGTCTGCCAGCCACCTCCGTCGGATGGTAGCCATCCCTGACCTGACCCGACCTACGGGCTTGATTTTCGTGATGAGTTAGCTCAATTGAGAACGTCCCCTAGGCCCCGAGCCGTTTCTGCGGGTGCTGGCCGCTGTGGCCCCCGGCCCTTGGGATGGAAAATCGGATCAGGAAGAAAACAGGCTCGCTAGCCTACGCGCGCCGTGAACAAACGGACAATCTCTACGCCTGCGGAGATTTCGCGGTACAGGATCAGATAATTTCCGACTGGAAAATAACGAAGCTCTGGCGCTATGTCGGGACGTCGGGGACCAAGGCGCGGTTGTTCAGCCAGAACAAAGAACTTCTCTTCGATGCGGTCAAGCAGGCGGTCGGCGGCAGAAACGTTGTCCTGTGCAATGTAGACCCAGATATCAATCAGGTCCCCTTCAGCCTTCGCCGTTCGTTTGATCTCCGGCATGGTCCCTCACGGGGGTGGGTTGTTATGCGTCTGCTTGCGTTTTATCAAGCCGCTGTCGGGCTTCGGCTTTTATTTCAGCCATATCCGCAAAACGGCTGGGGCCGCTGTCCAGACCCTCGTTCCATAGACGACGCAGCTCGTCGGCTTCCTGCTGGTGCAAAGAGCGCCTCAGTTTCCAGTCGCGTAACGCTTCGCGCACGACCTCGCTGCTGCTGGCGTATTCGCCGCTCGCCACGACCTCGCGCACAACGGCAAGCATTTCCGGTGTCAGCGCAATACTGACTTTTTCGACATTGGCCATGATAGGCACCTCCTTACCCTATAGTAGTATTATTTACTACTATCGCAAGGATGGTGTAGAAAAGCAGATAGTAATATTGAGGCATAAAGTCTCCTCGGGTAGTGGTAAATTCATAAGTGTTAAAGTAGAGAGATTCATCTTTTTGATCCCCTCTCCCCAACCCTCTCCCAGAGGGAGAGGGAGCATAGCGGCCAGCTGTTGGTCATGTTCCAACTTAGATATTAACCACTACCGTCTCCTCGTTCACCTGAGAGGCTGATAACCAGGCGGGTTTATCGTTTTCTCTGTGTCCTCAGCGTCTCTGCGGCTCAAAAGATCCACACCGCCGCTTGCAGCAGCAGGCAGGTCATGGCCCCGGCGGCAACGTCGTCGAGCATGATCCCGAGCCCACCCGATACCTGTTTGTCCAGCGCGCCGATGGGCCAGGGCTTGAGGATGTCGAAACAGCGGAACAGGATGAATCCCGCCAGGAGCCACGGCCATCCCGGCGGTGCCACGGTCATGGCCAGCAAGAACCCCAGCATCTCGTCCCAGACGATGCTGGCGGGGTCCGATGCCTGCAGCTCCTGCGCCGTCTTGCCGCAGGCCCAGACCCCAATGAGGAACATCAGCAGGAGTGCGGCTAGATACCAGAGGAGCGGCAGGGGTCGCAACAGCAGATAGAGGGGAATGGCGGCGAGGGTCCCAACCGTCCCGGGCGCCCAGGGGAAGCGCCCCGCACCCAAGCCGTAGGCCAGCCAGTGATGGGGCCAACGCCACCAGGCTCGGCTCGGCAGGCCCTGGCCCTTAGCCCGCATCCCCTCAGCTCGCATCCGGAAAATGGTCATAGCCCGATCGCCCCGGGTCCCAGATCGACCCGTCCTCCAGCAGACATCGCAGCCCTGTCTCCGGTTGCACTCGGCCAATGGCCTGGACCCGAATACCGAGCCGTTCCGCCAGGGCCGTGATCTGAGTGTGCTTCTGTTCGGGGGCGCAGAAGCAGAGCTCGTAGTCGTCCCCCGCCGCCAGGGGTAACCCCCAATCCGGGTCCGCCGCTAACCGATCCCTTACCGATCGGGAGAGGGGAAGGTCCGGGAGCCGGATCTCGGCGCCGACGCCGCTCGCCGCCAAGATATGCCCGAGGTCTGCCGCCAATCCGTCGGACAGGTCGATCATGGCCGTGGCGGTCCCCCGCAGGGCCAGGCCCAACTCGACCCGTGGGGTCGGTCGCTCCAGGCGTTCGCGCAAAAATTCGGGTACCGCCTCCCCGGCATCGAGCAGGCGCAGGGCGAGACCGGCGTCCCCCAGGGTCCCGCTGACACAGACCAGATCGCCGGGCCGCGCACCGCGGCGGAGTATTGCTGTTGCGGCCGGGACCAGGCCCTGGATCTGCACCGTTATAGTCAGCGGACCACGGGTCATGTCACCACCGACAAGGGCGATCCCATAGCTCCGGGCGAGCCGGTCAAACCCGAGGCTGAAGGCATCCAGCCAGGCCGCGTCGGCATCCGGGAGGGTGAGGGCCAGGGTCGCCCAGGCGGGCTCGGCACCCACGGCGGCCAGGTCGCTCAACCCTACGGCCAGCGATTTGTGGCCGAGCCCTTCCGGATCACAGTCAGAAAGAAAGTGGACGCCCGCTACCAGGGTGTCAATGCTGGCGGCAAGCTCATAGCCCTGGGGGACCCGCAGGAGGGCACAATCATCACCAACACCCAGGGCTACATCCGCGCGCTGGCTGCCGATGCGGGAGAAGTGATGCCGAATCAGGTCGAATTCGGACACTGTGCCTGCCCACTGTCCGGGGCGACCGATCGCCGCAGTGGATGGTCGAGCCTCGTATAGGAGTACCGAAGTACCGATAATCTGGGAATCATTTTTTTGCCGCAAATGAACGCCAATGAACGCAAATCGGTCGTAATGGCTCGTTCCCACGCTTTTCTCGTGAAAACTAAGCCTGACTGATGACCATTTGGACCGGCAACTCGACATTCAGGTTCTACCCGATAGCCGGAAGGGCCAACGAAATATCGGTAGTCCTGGGAGCCGACAGAATGTCGGCGGTCCCAGGGGCTAACAGAATGTCGGCGGTCCCAGGGGCCGACAAAATGTCGGTGGTTCCGGGGACGTGAGTCCGGCTGGGACCGCCGTCTTTCAGACGGCTTACGGACCCAATGACCAGCTATCGGCAACGGTCAGAGCAGACGCCTTCTCAGGCCACATCGGATATCGGACAGCTAGTCGGTCGATGCATCCGTATCTGTCTCTCCGTCGCGCATGTCGCGGGCGACCCGGTCGAGGACACCGTTGACATAGCGGTGGCCCTGCTCGGCCCCGAGCAGCTTCGCCAGGTCGACCGCCTCGTTGATGGCTACCCGGTAGGGCACGGAGGGACTGTAGAGCAGCTCGTAGGTGCCCGCGCGGAGAATGGCGCACTCCACGGGGTCCACCCGCTCGAGGGGGCGGTCCAAGACCGGTTGCAGGCGGGCGTCCAGCTCCTTCCGGCGCGCGGGAACCCCATAGAGGAGCTGCCGGAACAGCTCCAGGTCGTAGGCCTGCCTCGATTTGGCACCGGAATCCGGCGCCTCTTCCGGATCCGCGAGGGCGGCGGCGACCCCCTCTACCCAAGTGGGGTCATTGAGGAAGTGGCGACCGATCTCCAGCGGGTCTTGTCCGGTGAGTTGCCACTGGTAGAGGGCAAGTACGGCATAGCGGCGTGCCTGGCTGCGGCGTCCGCCCATCTCAGTCCAGCTGCCGCAGTAGATCCACCATCTCGATGGCGGACCTGGCCGCATCCGCCCCTTTGTTGCCGGCCTTGGTGCCGGCGCGCTCGATGGCCTGCTCGAGGGTGTCCACGGTAAGCACGCCGAATGCGACGGGGACGCCGTGCTTTAGGCTCACCTGCGCTATCCCTTTGACGCACTCGCCGGCCACATAGTTGAAATGGGGCGTACTGCCGCGGATCACCGCGCCGATGGCGATGATTGCGTCGTACCCGCCCTTGGCCGCAACGCGTTCGATGGTCACCGGCATCTCGAAGGCCCCGGGGACGCGGACGATGGTCAGGTCCGAGTCTTCGACACCGTGACGCCTCAGTGCATCAATCGCACCCGTGAGCAGATTCTCCACCACAAAGCGGTTGAAGCGGGAAACCACCAGGCAGAAACGGGCGTTGTCGGCGCGCAGCGCGCCCTCGATAGTCTTGATCGTCATGGAGTCGATTTCTCCCCTGAAAAATGACAAATTAGATCTAAAGTTACCACGTCGTATTTTTGCGCTTAAAAGATCAAGCTCAGCGGCGCGAGGTACGAGCGTCCGCAGGAGCGCCTTGTTGGGCGGCACCTTGTGCGAGAATAGGTTTACGTGCAGGAAACGAAACTAGTTTTTTGCCTGGAGCATTTTGCCTGTGCAGAATATCCTGAAAAATGGCATCCGCATCGTGACCAAACTGGTTGGCGTACTGCTCTCTCAGCGCACGTGTCTCAGCAACGATAGAATCTTGCCACATGATTTAACTCTCCGTTAACTCGTCAGGGGTACAGATGATAGGGGGTTCGTACCCCAATGCCCTGCAAGCAGCCTCGATTTTAGGACGTGTATGAGCATTGGCGATGTGTGTACAGTTCCAGGTAAGCAGATACTCGACACCATTTACCGCTGCAATAGCCACATGGTATGCATCCACTTCAGCCTTTGCTGGTAAGGCGCTGCGGTTGATAAATTCCTTGCCAAGTGTTCTAGCCTCTTCAGTTGCTTGAAGTTCCATAATGTCCTTCACGGTGGCAAGACGACGCTTTGCCGCTTCAGGATGGCCAAGACTAGCCTCAGCAATAACGAACTCGGAAATAACGAGATCGTATTTGGAACTCTGGGTCTCCCACCACTCAACCGTAGCATTTTGGTTAGCCATTGCACGGAGGTCGTTACTTGGACGTGCCGTCAAATAACTGATAACTGATGTTTCAACGTAAACTTTGAACTTCAATGTGTCACCTGCTGTTTTGCCGCCCAACGGCTTGGCTCAGGCGCCCAATGCCGCGTGGCACTGAGCTTGAAAGTTACTGAGGAGCCGAACCGCGGCATTGGGTCGCCTGTAGCCGAATGTTAGGCGAACGAGCCGTGAAAAACGACCCGTCAATCGAGCCTGGCCCCTTTTCCCTATATTTAAGACAGTTTTTCTCTCAAATCAAACAAGAATTCCAATGTTGTGCAGACCCTGAATGAATAGAAATACTCTGTTTCCTTGAGATGCGGATCATAACTTACGATATGAGTCGCATTTCCGTTCTCCGCACAAAGAAGAAAAGCAATATCATCCGGATCAGATGGGTAGAGAGGCAGATGGTAAAATACGATACTGATATGTCTGCCAAGTTCAAGCATCGCACGGATCAGTTTTTTTATGATTTCTTCCGATATATCCCGTTCTCTCATTTTTTCAATGTATTCAAGAAGCATATCATCTGAGTATAGAATTTCAAACTCATCATTTCTCCAACGGTCAAAGAATTCTCTGTTTGGACCTGATGTTGATGTGCTTTTTTCAGACGCAATCACAACATTTGTATCAGGCACGACGCTGAAAGAAGTTTTCATCGTATTCTAATTTATAAATATTTCTTCATCTCTTCCCGTGCTTTCTCAAAATCTCCGAACGCCTGCTCACGAGTATATCCTTTCTCCCTAAATCTTTTATGTTCATCTTCCGCTTCCTTCAGTATTCTAATACTTTCTTTCTCATAAGTCTTTAAATAAGCATACCTGACTTCGTTCCCTCTCTTCTCAAATATTACGGAAATATCCCTGTCTTCCAAAAGAATCTGTGCGATAAGTTCGGGATTGTTCCTGATATCATCAACTGACATATGTTGTGATTTTTCTGATACTTGTTCCATTATTTTCTATCCCATATTCTTGAAGGTATAACGATCTTGTTGCCGGGCATAACGCCCACGTTCAGGTGCGTTTGAGGCGATACGTGCCTTTGCGGCAGCAAAGGTGCGCAGCGGGTCAAACGTCACCTGCAACGTGTTGTTATGTAGCCGCTTCATAAGGCACCTTGTATCCCACCATCGAGCGTTTGCTTAAAAAAGTTCTGAGAGGGCACGAAGTTTTGGTACTGCCGATGCAGCCCCTCAATTCGATCGAGCGTCTCCAAAACGGACTTGGTGCTAAAGAGTGCGAATTTCCTGGCGCCAATGTATGTCCGCAGCATTGGAGCGAAGATGTAGAAAGCAAAGGCTGCAAGACGCTTTCCCTCGTGCTCTAGCGACCGAAGATAATCCCAGTATGTATTGAGAATATCGTTTTGGTGCTCGCGGGTAAGTTCGAGGAACTGCCTCTTGCTTTTTAGGTTCTCGGCGGCGAAGGATCTCAGTGCCAAGCGATTAGTGTCATCCGCGTGCATGTACAGCAGTGTGTCGAACGCCTGAACGATCTGGATGTTGTCATAGCCAACAAGGAGTTTGTGATCGTCGGGGAGGCCAATGAAGGTCAACGGACCCGCTGCAAGAATGTCGAATTCATCCGTATCCAACGTAAGTTCAAGCAACTGATTGTCACCGGAAAGAATTCGCTTGGCAGCCTCAATATGCGGCCCAATCGTGTGCTTTTGAATGAGCAGCTCCGATTGAACTAGCTTGCTCAAGACATCTGCCATGTAGCCAACGGCGTAAAGTCGCTGCCTGTGTTCCCGCCTGTATTGATTTAGCGCCTGGACGATCAGGACCGTAAACGAAGCACCTACGGTCGCCAAAAACGGCAATCATAATTCAGTGGTCAAAGATGCCGAGCCGTCAGCCATAACCTCAGGACACATAACGTTTGGGCTCAGGCACCCAATGCCGAGTGGCACTGAGCTTGAAAGTCGCTGAGGAGCCGGACCGCGGCATTGGGTCGCTTGCAGCCGAATGTTAGGCGAATGAGCTATGAAAAACGACCCATCGATTGAGCCTGGCCCCTTTTCTGGTTAGCCTATTTGGGTTCTATAGTTTTTGGATTTCTTCTATTGGAAGTTGGGTATACTTTTGAATTTCTTCTGTTGTTTTTTTATCTTTCTTCATTAGCTTTGCCATTTCTATTCTTCCTTTCTCTTCACCAATTTTCTCCCCCAGCTGAAGCCCTGTCTCCTTACCCTCCTTTAATCCTTCTTCTTTACCCTCATTCCTGATCCTCTTCTTGACTTTATAAGGCAAAATCCATCGTTCGCTTGCCTGGAGTTTCTTGAAGATCCCCGACTCGACAAAGCTATGATAGGTTTCATCGCTGATGATGAGATGATCGATTACTTCGACCTTAAGGAATTTGCCTGCCTGAATAAAATGATCGGTGAGGTCCTGATCTTCGTATGAAGGCGTCACATTCCCGCCGGGATGGTTATGGACCATAATAACCTGAACGGCGAGCTTGTAAATCGCCATTCGGAAGGCTTCTCTGGGGTTGATGCCCGCCATGTTGGAAGACCCCAAAGCAACCAACTCGATATAGAGGATTTTTTTCGCTTGATTCAAACCCACCATCCAGAAGTGTTCCTGACCTTGACCGATTTTATTTTCTCTACGGAGAATCTGGCGCATGATCAGATAAATGTCTTCCGCACCGTTTACGGTGACTTTTTGTTGCTTGCTTAATTTGACTTCCATTGCGATGCCCTTTATAGAAGAAACAAAATGAGTACCCTTTTATTCACTTTTCATGACGCTGGAGCGTCTAGATTTGCTCCCACGCTGGAGCGTGGGAGCCAGAGAAAATCGCTGGCTTCTCCACCGCAACCAACGTATCTACATTCTCGCGTAGGTTGGAGTGAGGGACGAACCCCAACAGCTTTGGTTCGACATGGCGATTCGTTGGGGTTCGTAAGCTCTACTGCGACGCTGCTCTTTTAACCTTGTATGTCAAATAAATAAAAGGCGTATCAAGAGTCGCAACAATTAACTTAACAACGTATCCGGTAAATATAACCTCAATTAACTGAGAATTTGGCATAACACCGTAGAATGCAATAGTAAAGAACACGACGCTATCGACAAACTGTGACGTTGCAGTTGAAAGGTTATTACGAAACCAAAGGTATTTACGATGTGTCCTGTCATGCAGGAGGTGATAGAACCAAACATCAAAGTTTTGTGCTATTAGGTATGCAACCATGGAGGCAAAAGCGATTCTGGGTACCGCACCAAATACCGTTTGCATAGCACTGCTTACTTGCTCGGTAAGCTCAACAGTAGAAAATAAAAGGGTGAATTGTCCAAGTACAACAAATAACATAATACACATAAACCCGATTAATACCGAGCGATATCCGTCCTTCTTCCCGTAATGTTCTGTCAACGCATCTGTCGCCAAGAAAATGGATGCATAAAAAACATTAGCAGCGTTTGTGACAAACCCAAAAATAGGGATGAGTTTACCTGCAAAACAGGTAACCATGATTAAATTCATTACAATAATGCCAACAATCCAGGGTTTCCCCATCCTGAAAGCAAAAAGAACAAACGCTAAATCGATCAGCGTAGTAAGAATGAATATTGCCTCATTTGACATCGAATTCTCCAGTATGGTTGTTAGTTTTTTGTTGAGGGGAACACGAAGATGGTTGTGCGATCTGCTTCATGTTTATTCCAGCATTCTGTAACGTATCCCTCCCACGTATCGATAGTATGTTGTACGTTGCTCTCATTTAGTTCAATAAGCAAGTGTTCCTTAGTATTTGCTGATTTACCAACATAGCCTTTCTGTTTCTCCCAATTAGGGTCATAGATAAGGTAATCACAGGGCATTAGGACTTCTCTCGGCACGACTATGCATATAGCTGCACCAGACCAACCGGATTGATCTCCTATGTCGTCGACAAGTTTTTTGATTAACTTATTATAGTTAGTGATATCGTATTGAAAATAAACATACCGAATACCCTTTTTAATGTTGTTTTTCGCTGTCTCATAAATTGGAGGTTTTAGGTCAAGTATCCTTAAGGCGAACACCCATACCTCTTTTTCACCTTCCAGATTACCTTGGACGTAAGCGAGTTCCTTAACATCCTGAATCTCAAATGGACTATCTATATAGAGACATACATCTCGAGATAGATTTACAGAATCTTTGTTGTATTTGCGCGCGGCTGCCTGAATGAAGTTAAGAACGCTATTTGAAAAGCGATCTAGCACAATTGTTTCAGCTTTTCTGCTTCCAGGCGCCTTCCGAAGACCTTCAAGAGAAGAGATTGCGGTCGAAATATCAGAATAAGATCTGGTGCCAAATTCCGTTATTCGGCGCTTAATTGTGGAGATTGCTGCATTTATTAACATAAGAGAGCGAGACGCATTTTCCTTCCAAGCTTCAGGTGAGATTGGTATCAACGTCATACCATGCAAATCAGTTGGAAGTTTAGGCATATTCCCTTCTGGAAAAACAATAAATGTTCGTTTCGGACCCAACATCCCTATAAATAATCCTATTTCAAAAACGATGTTATCGCGTGGGGTAATTTCTTCAGATCCTCGGGATATTAAAATGTCTTGAGGATCAAGAACAAAGCAGGAAAAATCGACTTCTTCTTTCTTATCTAAAAGGCTTTGGAAAGTCATTTCTGTCGGTTCAAAAGCGCCAACATCCCACTGAATTGGAACTACACCGCTTGTTGATAAGCTTTCAACTATCCTATCAACTATATGGAGAGACTCAGATGCTGAACCGATAAAAATCGCTGGTTTTCTCATGTGCTTTTCCTTCTTCTATCGGCTAACAGGTAGTAGACGGCGAGTCGCCGTGTTTAAGTACGCCGAAACGCCTCATATACCACAACTAGTGAGGAACAAACCGCATCAATCGAGGCCAGACCCGATGCGGTTCGTGCCTGCCGGTGGTGCCATTCTGTAAGACCTATCGCGCTCACCGCACTATCGATGCGGTTCGCGCCACCCGACAGTGCCATCCTGAAAGATCTCCCGCGCTCACCGCATCCTACGTCCACGTCCATCCTACGCGCTGCCCATCGGATCGCCCTGCACATATTCCACCACCTCCAGGTCGAAACCGGAGATGGCGTGCATGGCCCTGGGCGCGCTCATGACACGCATCTTGCGCACCCCCAGGTCCGCCAGGATCTGGGCCCCGATCCCATAGGTGCGCAGCTCGCTGCGGTCCCGGCGGCGCGAGCGGGTTCGGTCTTCCTGATCCTGACGATTGAAGTCTTTGATCCGGGCCAGCAGATCCTCCGCGTGATCCCGGTTGCGCAGGACCACGACCACGCCCTCACCGGCCTCGGTTATCCGGCGCATGGCGTCCCTCAGAGGCCATCCGCACCCGCTGTGGCTGGTACCGAACAGGTCGCACAGGCTGTTCTGGAGATGCACCCGCACCAAGGTTGGCCGCGCTGGCGATATGTCACCCCGGGTCAGGGCAAAGTGCAGGTTATTATCGATGGTGTCCCGGTAGGCGGATAGCTGAAAGTCCCCGACCTCGGTGGACAGATCGCAGGTACACTCGCAGAGCACCGCTTTCTCGTGACGTACCCGATGTTGGATGAGGTCGGCAATGGTAGCGATCTTCAGGCCATGGGTCGCGGCGAAGGCCTCGAGGTCCGGGCGCCGGGCCATGCTGCCGTCTTCGTTCAGGATCTCGACGATGACCGCCGCCGGTTCCAAGCCCGCTAGCCGGGCCAGGTCGCAGCCGGCCTCCGTATGGCCGGCGCGCACCAGGACCCCCCCCGGCTGCGCCATTAAAGGAAAGATGTGACCCGGTTGCACCAAATCCTCAGGCTCGGCATCCGGGGCCGTGGCCGCGCTGATGGTAGTCGCCCGGTCGGCGGCGGAAATGCCGGTGGTGACACCCTGAGCGGCCTCGATGGAGACGGTAAAGGCCGTGGCGTGGGAGGTGTTGTCGCCATTCACCATGAGCGGCAGACGCAGGCGTAGGCAACGCGCTTGGGTGAGGGTGAGGCAGATCAGGCCGCGTCCGTACTTGGCCATGAAGTTGATCGCATCCGGCGTCACCTTTTGTGCGGCCAGTAAGAGATCGCCCTCGTTCTCCCGGTCCTCGTCGTCCATGATGACGACCATCCGGCCCTGGCGCAGGTCTTCGATGATCTCTTCGGTGGTATTCAGGGCCATGATGGCATGCTTTACTGCTGCTCGACGGGGAAGACTGGAATTGTATAGCAATCCTGAATGATTTGGCGCTGTTCGGCGTTATTTGGTGTTGTCCGCGAAGGCGTCTTTTTAATCCGCAGATTACGCAGATTTTCACAGATTGTTTCGTTCTTAATCTGCGCAAATCTGCGTAATCTGTGGATAAAGAAAGTCCGGTCCCCCAAACAGCGCCAAATCATTCCGGATTGCCGGAAGCCGACGATTGAGTCACATCCCTCGCAAACAGCCTGCCGCCGACATAAGATGGAAGGGCCTACGACAAACGCCGGAGGAGCGGTGTGAAACAATGGCTGAAGCGGATTACGCCGAATCGGGCGCAGGTCCGCGAGCACAGGCAGCTACGCGTCTTCGGCAAGCGGCTGCAAGACCCCGGTTTGTGGCATCTCAACCGGCGGTCCGTGGCGGGCGCCTTCGCGGTAGGGATGTTCGTCATGTATCTGCCGCCGCTGGGGCAACTCCTGATCGCCGCCGCCGGGGCCATTGTGTTCCGCGTCAACCTCCCCATCTCCGTGGCCCTGGTCTGGATCACCAATCCGGTCACCATACCGCCCATGTACTACTTCGCGTACCTGGTGGGAGCTTGGATACTTGGGACGCCGGTGCACACCTTCAGCGTGGAGTATTGGCTCGAATGGCGCAACTGGCTGGACGTCCTCGCCCCTCTGACAGTCGGCGGATTGGTCTGCGGGGCCCTCTGCTCGGCGCTGGGCTATCTCGCGGTACAGGCCGCCTGGCGCTGGAACCTGGTACGTCGGATCCGTCTGCGCCGGACCCGCTACCGCGCCGCAGCCCCGGGGTTCAGTACCCCGTCGTCCAAACGCCAGACCTGATCCATACGCCGGGTCAAGCCGGTGTCGTGGGTAACGATCACCAAGCTGGTCCCGATTTCGGCATTGAGCGCCAGCATCAAGGCGTAGACCCGCTCGGCCGTATGTCGATCCAGGTTGCCGGTCGGTTCGTCCGCGATCACGCAGGCCGGTCGCGTCACCAGGGCGCGGGCGATGGCGGCCCGCTGCCGCTCGCCGCCGGAGAGCTCCGCAGGTTTGTGCTCACCCCGATTTCCCAGACCCACCCGCTCCAGGACCTCTGTCGCCTGGGCTGCCGCCCGTGCCGGCTCCACGCCCCGGATGAGCAAGGGCATGGCGACGTTCTCCAGGGCGCTGAACTCGGGCAATAGGTGATGGAACTGGTAGACGAAGCCCAGACTGCGGTTGCGGCGCAAGCTCCGCGTGCGTTCCGACAGGGAGGCCGCGTCCTGCCCTTCCCAGTAGACCTTGCCGGCCGAAGGCCGCTCCAAGGCCCCCAGGCAGTGCAGCAGCGTGCTCTTGCCCGAGCCGGACACACCGACTACCGCCACCCGTTCGCCGGCATGGATCCTCAGATCGACCCGGCGCAGGACCGCAACCTCCTGGGGCCCCTGACGAAAGGTCTTTGCCAGTCCCACGGCCTCGAGCACCGGTGCCCCTTCATTCATAGCGCAGGGCCTCGGCGGGATCGGTGCGGGCCGCGCGCCAGGCCGGGTAGAGGGTCGCCAGCACGGACATGAGAAAGGCCCCGGCCGCCACCCAGGCGATGTCCCGGGCCCGCAGGTCCGACGGCAACTTGCTGATATAGTAGATGTTGGGGTCCAGGAAGTGGACACCGAACAGGCCCTCGATTCCCGCCACGATGGGCTCCACATTGAGCGCCAGCGCGATCCCCCCGCCGATGCCCAACAGGGTCCCTACGGCACCGATGGTCGTGCCTTGGACCATGAAGATCGCCATGATGCGGGCCGGTGAGGCCCCCAGGGTACGCAGGATGGCGATGTCGGGCCGTTTGTCGGTCACCACCATCACCAGGGTCGAAACGATGTTGAAGGCCGCAACCGCTACGATCAAAAACAGGATGATGCTCATCATGCGCTTCTCGGTGCGCAGGGCGGCGAAGAAGTTCCGGTGGTGCTGGGTCCAATCGATGACCCGATAGGTCCCACCCAGATCATAGGCGATGTCCCGGACCAGCCGCGGCGCCTCGAACAGATCCGTGAGCTTGAGTCGCACCCCGGTGACACCCGAGCCCAGCCGCATGAGCTTGGCGGCGTCCTCAAGGTGCAGAAAGCCAGCGTGGCGATCATAGTCCGACATGCCGGCGGCAAACAGGCCGCTGACGGTACAGGCCTTGAGCCGGGGCATGATGCCGATGGGGGTGGCACTCACCTGGGGCGTCACCACCGTGACCCGGTCGCCGACCCCGACCCCGAGATAGGCCGCCAGCTCCCGGCCGAGGATGACCCTGAACTTTCCGGCGACCAGATCGTCCATATCGCCCTGAATCATATCCCGGCGCAGCTCGGCCACCTGGTCCTCTTCCCGCGGCAGGATTCCCCGCAGCTGGGCCCCGCTCACATCGGAGCCGTTTGCCAGCATCGCCTGCAACTCGACGAACGGAGCGGCCCCGATCACCGATTCGTGCTTCCGTACCCGCTCCAGCAGGTCCGGCCAATCGGACATGTCGCCATAGGGGTCGGACAAGGTGGCATGCGAGGCCATTCCCAGGATGCGCGCCTGGATCTCGGTGTGAAAGCCGTTCATGACGGAAAGCACCACGATCAGGGCCACGATACCCAGCATGATGCCGAGCATCGAGATCAGGGAGATGAAAGAGATGAAGTGATTCCGCCGTTTGGCACGGGTATAGCGCAGACCGACGAAAAGGGACAGCGGGCGAAACATGACGGACGATTATACTCCTCTCATCGGTAGTGAAGCTCAAAGGCGGCTTGCAGCCACTCCGTTTGCCGGTCGGCGTGGCAGGTACCCTTGGCGCAGCTACTCGGGACACCATATTGCGCGGTATCCGAGGGCGGGATAATGCCCGGATGATGGGTGTGGAGACTGAACCTGCCGCCGTTCTTGGCGGTGCGGGGCATATGGCAATCGACACAGGTGACTCCTGCCTGGTCGCCGCAGACGACATGATCCGCATTGCGCTCCGGGTGATGGTAGAAGGCACCTGGCTCGTGACAGTCGTCGCATTCGAGGCGCAGCCTGTCCAAACTACCATGGACCTGGTGGCAAACGGCACAGGTGATACCGTGCTCGACTGCATCCAAGGTGGGTTTACGGTGAGGGTCGATAGCGGCCTCGGCGGCGTGGCAGCGCAGGCAATCGGAGGTCACCTGTCCGTAGCGGCCGTCATACCCCTCCTTCAGGTGCCTGAGGCTGTCGGCATGTCCTCCCCGTCGCCAGGCAGCGTACTCCTGGTGGCGCTTATATTCACGGCCGTTGCCCCACCAGGCGGCGGAGGTCTGACCGAGCGTGGGCTCGGTCGTTCGGAAGTAGTCTGCCAAGGGCGCGCCGGGCCGGTAGCCCACCGGGAAGAAGTGCCGGCCGTCGGTAGAACGCCCGCGGGTATGGCATTGGCCGCAGACCTGGGCGTCGAGGGTGGCGGCGATCGCGCCCAACCCCAGGGTGGTACGGTGCCAACTGCCGGGTCCGTGGCAGGACTCGCAGCCGATACCGGGCTCGACGAATTCGCCGGTTTCCACATTCAGCCCGACGGTGTGGCAGCCGTGGCAGCGCCGCCGGGGGACGGGGACCTGCCAGCCGTCCCAGCCCTTAATCTTCCACTCACCCGTAGCGACCAACCAAGCACCGGGCAGCAAGGTCTCCGTCTTACCGTCGTGGCCCATGAATTGCTGCTCCCAACGGCTGCCGATGGCCCACACGGCCTGTTTGGGGTCGAAGGGTGCATCCTCGGCATTGAAATCGGCGACCACCACGCCTTCTTGATCGACCCGGCGCATCATCTTGGAATGGAGGCTGGCGTGCCAGCCTGCGTATTCGGTCCGATGGCAACTGCTGCAGACAGCGGAGCCGATATAGGCGGCGTCTTCCGGGATCGGTGCCTGGCGGACGATGACAAGGGCTACGATGGAGACGACGAGTACACCAAGACCCAGGACCCGGATCAAAGACCTGTGGCGGCGGCGTCCCGGTGCCTGCATGGGGCTGCCGACGGTACTCAGTCTGCAACGGCGCGCCAGTCCGGGTCCTTGAGCTGGATCCCGGAGTCCGGACCGAATGGGTTGTAGGGCCGGATCTCGCCGGTGTCGATGCGGACCAGGGAGAGGCCGGAGCGGCCCTCCCGGGTGTGGGTGAAGAGGATGCGCGAACCGTCCGGGGACCAGGCCGGCCAGGTCTTGTCACCCGGACCATCGGTAATCCGACGCAAATCGGTGCCCGCGTTACTGGTAGTCCAGAGCTCGTAGCGGCCGGTGCGGTTCGATGAAAAGGCGATCCGGCTGCCGTCCGGAGACCACCGGGGATGGATGTCGCCGGCGTTCGACAGCAGCAGTTGCCCTGCCCTCCCGGTGCCGAGCTCCAGGGTCCAGAGCTGCTGGACCACACTGACCCGGCCGCGGTAGGGCATGACGGTGAGCCAAGAAGTATAGGCCAGTCGGCGCCCGTCCGGCGCGACAGCCGGGAAATCCTGGATGCCGGTCTGCTCGATGAGGGGGGTGATTGCAGCCGGATCGCCACGGGTCAGCTTGATGGTGGACTGCTCCTCACCGCCCTTGAAGGTGAAGTGGACGAGGACCAGCGCGCCGGTCCGTGGATTCCAGGTGGGACGCACGGCATAACCCGACCCGACCGCAACGGATCGGCAAGCCCCTGCCCCTGTAATGGGACAGACCTGGAGCCCGCCGCCGGTGATCTCGAAGGCAACCCATTTACCGTCCGGTGATAGCCGTGGTGCGCCCTGGTCGCCGGCGAGCGGCTGCGCCGGTATCGGCCGCGGCGGCGCGTCCGGTTCGGATTGATGATAGAGCCGCCAGACGCCGTCCCGGAGGGCCGAAAACACAAGCGCGGCCTGGACATCTGCTGCGGCGCTCAGGACCAAGGCGATGACCGCCGCACCGCGGTACAGTGTCCGGCTTGGGGACCCGGTACGGATGCTCTCGACTTTGCGTTGATTCGCGTTCATTTGCGGCGAAAAAGAATTCCCGATGGAAAACCAAAGGGAACGGCATGATTATCTCGACGCTATTTCTCAAGGATGATCTTGCGGCTGGCGACACCGACCTGGCCTTTGAAGCTGGAGATATTCACAGTCAGGATGTGCTCGCCGGGGGGGAACTGTTGCAGCTCCCATTTCCAATTCAACGGTAGATAGCCCCGCTCGGCCTCGGCGAAGAATTGGCTGTCGACGAAGAGCAGAACCTCGAACTGGTCCGCCAGCAACCGGGGCTTATCCTCCTCCGCGACATCGATGCGCACCTGGAGGGTTCGCTTCACCGCCGGCACCGCATCGGCCTCCGGGAAATCGGGAAAGGTCAGCTCGACTTGGGGGGCACGCGCCCAGGCAGGCGGGACCAGGAAATCGGGACGGAAGCCTTGCTCGGTGTCCGAAATACGGGGGCGCTCCGGTTTCCGTGGGCAGTCCTTGCCCCGGCCGAGCCTGTATTCCCGATAACTCTCATCCTGGTTGCCATAGGTAATTACCGTCGCCTCGGGTAAGGTGGCATAGGTCACCAGGGCACTGAAATCCTCCTGGCCTTGGAGCTTGATCAGTTGGTCCCGATCGAATCCGTCCCAGTATTCGTTGACGTTGCCGACTGGTCTCGGCTTCCAATCCACCAGGGTGCGATACATGGGGCCATTGCGGATACCGAGCCGGATCAGGACGCGGGCCGGTACCGGGAGCTGGTAACTGAGGGTTCCCGATGGGTCGAAGCTGACATCCGTCAGGTCGCCCACCTCGCCGCCGGAGAAAGTGGTAGGGTCATAAACGGCACCATCGGCAGCCTCGATGACAAAGGTGTAGGCCTCATCGGGTACGATCTTGCCGCTGTCGTCACGGCCGTCCCAGATATGTTGTGTACGACCGACCGCTTGGTCCGCACCCTCGACCAAGGTTCGGATCAAACCGCCATCCGGGTCAAAGATCCGGATCTTGACCTGGGTGGATTTGGTTAAGTG
>NZ_SMSC01000038.1:0-33392 GCF_004359955.1 Candidatus Thiosymbion oneisti | reverse complement strand
ACAGGCACGCATCAAGCTCAAGCGACTCTACCCGCAATATCAAGCAAATGAGAAACCCGAGCGGGTAAGCCAGCAGAGACTATGAACTTGCAATATCGGTCGAAACTGGGTACTAAAGGTCTGGCAGTGGGCATGCTACTGAAGATATGGGAAAAATTCGTAAAGCTGTATTTCCGGTAGCCGGATTAGGCACTCGGTTTCTTCCCGCAACCAAGGCCAGTCCGAAGGAGATGCTTCCGATCGTGGACAAGCCGCTGGTCCAGTATGCCGCCGAGGAGGCGGAGGACGCGGGCATTGACCAACTGGTGTTTATCACCGGACGCAACAAGCGTTCTATCGAAGACCACTTCGACAAGGCCTATGAGTTGGAGATGGAGCTCGAGAGGTCAGACAAGCAACAGCTGCTCGAGAGCGTTCGGACCGTACTACCGTCCAGGGTAAACTGCATCTATCTGCGTCAAACCGAGGCATTGGGTCTGGGCCATGCCGTCCTGTGCGCACAACCGGTCGTGGGGAAGGAACCCTTCGTGGTACTGCTTGCCGACGACCTCATCCGCGGGAACGGCCAAGGTGTGGTTGAGCAGATGATGGAGATGTACGGGCGCTATGGCTGCAGCATTCTGAGTGTCATGGAGGTCCCGCAGGACGAGACCGACAAGTACGGTATCGTCGAGACGCGTTCCGGTCCGGACGGGGAGCTCCGCGTTGTCTCCATCGTGGAGAAACCCACGCTGGCGGATGCACCTTCCAATCTGGCGGTGGTGGGGCGCTACTTGTTGACGTCCGGAATCTTCGATCATCTGAGGCGGACCAGGCCCGGTGCCGGCGGCGAGATACAGTTGACCGATGCCATTGCCGCCTTGCTCGCCGAGGAACCCGTGATCGCCTATCCCTTTCGTGGTAAGCGTTACGATTGCGGCAGCAAGCTGGGATACCTGGAGGCGACGGTGGAATATGGCCTGGCGCACCCTGAGTTGGGGGCGAGCTTCGCTGACTACCTCAGACGGGTGGTACACTAAATGTCTTGTGCCCTTGTAATTGCAACTTTTGATTATGGAATAGTTTGGACCGCAGGGACGCAGAGGACGCAAAGAATGTGGAGGTTGAGGTGAGGGATGAACCACCGCGTTTTCCCTTCAAGACGGCCACAACGCCTCGGTTGAGCAAAAATACGTCGCCTTGGCGAATCGGTACGGTTCGTTTCACTCACCGCATCCTACAGGCTGTCCCTTGCACCTTTGCAGTTCAAAATACGCGCTTGCTTCACCATTGGCCCGATCAGGTCCCGAATGCCTGCCGAATGGCGTCGAAATCCAGAACTTCCAGATAGGCCACAATGCCCTCTTTGCCCTTGAGGCCTTTTCCATCGACCTTGATCAGGATCTTGTTCGCCACCAGCAGGCTGATCTCCCACCTGTTGCTGTCCTTGTCGTGTTTGATCACTCCCGGCTGTCCGGCGTAGGTATAGCTTTCGGTGTCGGGGTCCATCTGAATCAACATAGGATTGGACAACATCATACCCATCATCGGCATCAGGGGTGAGTCGGCCGTGATGCCGATTTCCACCTCTGCGCCGTCAGCGCGAGAATAACGCCGTGACAGGTTGGTTCCCGCGATCATGGTCGCCATGCCGGTGGATCGGACCTGGGGCTCGTCCGCCTGCCAGCCCTCCCGGGGCTCCGGCAACAGCTTCAACAGGTCGCGGTTGATCTTCTCACGGATGCCGGCAACCGCGGACTGGATTGTCTGGATGGCCTTACGCAGTGCTCCGGAATCGTACTCCGCGCGAGCGCGGTCGAGCTGATCGGTAACCTCGTCCGCGCCGACCAGTGTCGTGGGGGTCAGAACCATTGCCACGATCAGGAGGGTGCATTTGGTCATGATCGCTTGCCTCTTGCGGCCCGGCATCATGGGGTGGGTAGAGATGGCACGACGGCGATTGCCATCCGGAAAGACGCCGCGCGGATCAGGAGAGTCAGGAGCAGGACTTCACAGCCGGCGCTTTGATTGGTACTCCCTAGGGGAATCGAACCCCTGTTACCGGCGTGAGAGGCCAGCGTCCTGGACCGCTAGACGAAGGGAGCGGAAGAATTCTGCAGAAGATAAAATCATACCCACTCTGAAATGGTATCTCAAGTCCGTTACAAGGTCGCGGAGCAGGTGGTAAAACGATCGTCTCCGGAATCCTGGAACACCAAGGGAAGGTCTACACGGAGATCGTCCCTGACACCTCCAAGAAGCAGCTACAGGCTGCGATCCGGGGCCAGGTATCCCGCACAGCATCAGCCACTCGGACGGCTGGAGGGGCTACAATGGGCTGGTGGATGTGGGCCAATACCATTAAGTTAAACCACCGAAATTGTTCAACCCCCCATCGTTTTTGCCATCCATGGCACTGGATTCCGGTAATTCCTGCCGGAATGACGCGGTGGGAGCCGAACGAACCGGCCTCATAATCCTTCCCTAAAAATGAACAGCTATCTGGTCGCACCGGCCATCATGGCCGGATTGGGTTTGTTCTTCGCCGTCATCCTGGCGGTGGCCTACCGTTTCTTGAGGGTTCAGGAAGACCCGCGAATCGAAACTACCTTGGACCTGTTGCCCGGTTCCAACTGCGGCGCCTGCGGACAACCCGGCTGCCATGCCTTTGCCGTGAGCCTGGTTGCAGGTAAGGAGTCGCCGAGCCGCTGCACGGTGGCGGACTCCGAAGCGATCGATGCCATCGCCGAGCTGCTGGACGTGGACCCAGGGAAGCAGGAGCAGCGCGTAGCCCGACTCCACTGCGCCGGCGGTAAGGGCCAGGCCTATCAGATCGCCGAGTACCAGGGCTTCGAGGGCTGCAACGCCGCGGCCGTCGTCTCCGGCGGCGGCAAGGGCTGTTCCTGGGGCTGCCTGGGTCTGGGGGACTGTCGGACCGCCTGCACCTTCGATGCCATCGCAATGAACGACAATGGCCTACCCGTGGTGGACCTAAGCAAGTGCACCGCCTGCGGCGACTGTGTCGATGCCTGCCCACGGGACCTCTTCGAGCTGACGCCCCTGAATCAACATCTGTTCGTCCAGTGCAAATCGCCTCTGGCCGGTGACCTGGCCCTTGCGCTTTGCAGCGTCGCCTGTGACGCCTGTGGACGTTGCGCGGCCGATGCGGCACCGGGACTGATTCGGATGGAAGACAACCTGCCCCTGGTCGACTACTCTGGCGGCGGCCCGGCCCTACCCCAAGCGGTGCACCGCTGTCCCACCGGGGCCATTCAGTGGCTTGAAGGCACGCAGTTTAAGGAGTAGAAGGATACGTGAAGAGAGAAGCATGAAGACAAGACTTACGATTGAGACCTTGAAAGAGGAGGCATCAAAATTTGCAGAGATGGAGACTGCCTATGATGAGCCTTCTCTCTATGGTGTAACCGATGGAAAAGCTGTTGGAACTTACCTTGAGCATAAATTTACTACTTATCTATCTATCAAGCAGATACGAATACGAACAAGGCAATTCCGCATCTGGAATTGATCTTCCTGGACTTGGAGTCGATATAAAAGTAACCAGCGTCAAACAGCCGCAATCTTCATGTCCTTTCAAGTCCGCATCACAGAAGATATTTGGCCTTGGTTATCATTTGCTCGTTTATGTATATGAGAAAACTGATGATGATAAAAATAAGACCAGTCGACTTGATATACAGCACACAATTTTCATTGAAAAGGAACGCACCGCAGATTTCCAAACAACAAGAGGGTTGTTAGATATTCTGGAGCGGGAAGGAAACAGAGATGATGTCATCGCCTTTATCTTTGAAAAGAATTTACCTGTAGACGAGATCGGTGCAGGGGAACTTGCTGATAGGATTCTAGAAACACCACCTAATCAAGGCTATTTGACAATATCAAACGCCCTTCAGTGGAGGCTTCAATATGGTAGAGTTATTCAGAAGGCAGGAACGATTTAGGGTGTTTCGAGGGTGCGTTGAATAGTGGGTACAAAATCGATTGAAAAGTGGCAATACGGCGACTTTCAGACACCTTTTGATCTTGCGAGAAAAGTCGTCGAGGTTCTAAAACGGAATCATGGTCTCAGTCCTGATTTCGTTATTGAGCCCACTTGTGGGAGGGGGGCATTCGTTCTGGCTGCATACGAAGGATTCGAGGATTCTACTATTCTCGGTTTTGAGATTAATACTAAGTACGTTAGTGAGACCAACTCTTCTCTGAAAAGGATTTCTGCGACCAACCGTGTGGCAGTCAACGAAGCCGATTTCTTTACTACCGACTGGGGAACAATATTATCCAGGTTGCATGGATATATCCTTATAATCGGAAATCCTCCCTGGGTCACGAGCAGTGAGCTGGGCATTCTCAATAGTAAAAACCTCCCCGAAAAATCTAACTTTCAAAATCGGAAAGGTATTGAAGCGATCACCGGTTCCGGGAATTTTGATATTTCTGAATGGATGCTGTTGCAGCATATAAATTGGCTCTCAAAGCGCGAAGGCGCAATTGCGTTTTTATGCAAATATGCAGTTGCACGTAAAATAATGCGACAAGTTAGGCAATACTCGGGGCACCGTTTTTTGGGACATATCTATTCCATTGACGCAAAAGCGCACTTTGGTGCATCGGTGGAAGCCTGTCTTCTTGTGCTGACAACGGATACCGGAAACGCTGATTGTGGAGTTTATGAATCATTAGATGCCGTTGAGCCTTCACACATAATCGGTGAACGAGACGGATATATTGTGCGTGATGTTACTCGCTACGAAAAATGGAGGTGCTTGAGAGGTCAAGATCCAAGGTACATCTGGCGGTCCGGAATCAAGCATGATTGTTCAAGGGTCATGGAATTCGAGCCGGTCGGAAATGGCTATAAAAATGGACTTGGTGAATTCATCAAATGTGAAGAAAATTACATTTATCCTCTGCTGAAGAGTTCGGATATCGGGAATGGCAGAGTCACTTCTTATAGAAAAGTAGTGTTGATAACCCAAAAGGCTGTTGGGGAAGACACTTCGCAGATCAAAGAACTTGCTCCAATGACTTGGAAATACTTGATTGAACATAGGGAATATTTAGACAAAAGAAGGAGCGCAATTTACAGAAACAAACCAGTCTTTTCTATATTTGGTATAGGGGATTACTCATTCAAGCAATGGAAAATTGCAGTATCCGGCTTTTACAAAAAATTGAAATTTAATCTTGTCGGGCCGCTGGGTGGAAAGACTGTGGTGTTTGATGACACTATCAATTTTCTTTCTTTTGACACTGCAGAAGAAGCAAGGTTCGTTTATCGTTTAATCACATCCGATCCTGCTCTCGAATTCCTGGAATCAATGATCTTTTGGGATGAGAAACGCCCTATTACAACAGAAATTCTAAGGAGACTGTCACTGAAGGAAGTGGCGAGGGAGTTGGGCGAGCTCGTTCAATATCAGGGCTGGAACGAAACGCAGACAGTTAGGTCCACAGGTCAGATGGAGCTTGGAGTTTCTGAACGAAAGTCAAAATACAAAGCGAGCGCAAGTAACTAACAAGCCGCTCCACCTGGCTGAGAATAGCCTAGTACACCTGTGCATACTCTACGTCGGGTTACGGCGCACCCGACCACAGTGGCAGACTCAACCCCAAAGGGTGCGCCTAACCCGACCTACGCGGCTAATAAACACGAATAAAGAAGAGATGGTCCACGAAAAACACGAGAGACACGAAAAAGAGCAGCGTTCTTTCTTTCGTGTTTTTTCGTGCCTTTCGTGGACAAGAGAATATGGGCCCTATTCGTGTCTATTCGTGGTTCCCGATTCGCGTGATTCGTAGTTACAGATTCGTGTCGATTCATAGTTTTTATTTCCGGATTTTGTGTGTCGGCGTACTAAAGTGAGAATCCTATGCCCAGCTTCGCTAACAGTGCCTTGCGACTCCTGCGCCGTCTCCTCGGCGCCCCGACCCGCACGGCGGGTCCCTACGCCGGTGAGCTGACCGCCCTCGACGGCAACACCGCAGTAGCCGTTACCGAAGCGGCCATCGCCGAGCTCGCGGTGCTCGGGGCCTCCTTCCCGGCGGATGCGGCGGACGCGGCGTGGCGCACCGAACAGCTGCGTCACGGCCGCAACCTGCTTGGGGATATCCTGGGCACTCAGGGAGCAGAAGGCCCCCGCGGGGCATTGGCGGGGGCGCTGGGCCTGACCATGGGGGGAATCCGCGCCACGGCCTTCCTGGCCGCCCCCGATCTGACTGCAGCCCAAGACCTGCTGCGACTCGCAGCCGGGCGCCGTCTGCCCCTGGTGATCCACCTCGACAACCGCGCCCTGCCCGGTCATGCCATCGCCACGGGCAGCGGCCACGAGACCTGTCACCTGGCAGCCGATTCCGGCGTCTTTCTGCTGTTCGCGGCGAACGTCCAGGAGGCGGTGGACCTTACCCTGATCGCCCGCCGGATCGCAGAGGAGACCTTGACGCCGGGGCTGGTGGTCATGGACGGAGATCAAACCGCCTTGGCCATGCAAGAGGTGCGGCTACCCCCCGCCGAGTTGGTCACCCGGTTTCTCGGCGCGCCGGGCAATACGATTCCGGCGCCCACCGCCACCCAACGGCTCCTGTTCGGCGACCACCGCCGCCGGGTTCCGCGCTGGCACGACCCGGACCACCCGGTGCTCCTAGGGGCCCTGCAGCCCCCGGAGATCTGGGGCCTGGGCGCCGCGGCGGCCAGTGTCTATTTCGACGGCCAGGTGCGCTCCAGCCTGGAGCAGGCGGTCTCCGATTTTCGCCGCGAGACGGGCAGGTCGTACGAACCGGTCTGTGCCTTCCGCGCCGAGGACGCCCGCATCCTCCTCCTGGCCCAGGGGGCCGCGGTCGAGACCGCCCAAGCCGTTGCCGAACATCTGCGCAGGACGGAACGCCTCCGGGTGGGGGTACTCGGCCTGCGTTGTCTGCACCCCTTTCCCGGTCCCGATCTGCTCGCCCACCTAGGGGTGGCAAAACACCTGCTGGTGCTTGAACGGGTGAGCACACATCTGGCGGACGACCCACCCCTGCTGCGCGAGCTGCGCGCCCTCTTCGACCGGGGCCTGGACGACACAAGTTCCGACGCCGATGCTCCACCGGGTCATCCGGCCCTGCGTGCTCAGGATCGACCCCGCGTGCGGTCGGTTATCTATGGTGTAGGCGGTCTACCCCTGCGCGGGACGGACCTGATCCGGCTGTGCCGGGAGGCGGGTGACCTGGAAGGGTCCCAGACCTTTCTCGGGATGGAATTCACACCCCAGACCAGCGACTACCCCAAGCGCCAGGTCCTGCTGGACCGGCTGCGCCGCGATTATCCGCACGTCGCCGGACTGGGCCTGTGTGGCCGAGGGCCCACGCCGGACCTGCGCCCGACCGGCGCGCTCACGTTCGCCGTCCACCGTCGCTCCGGCCAGTGGGGCGAGGGCCTCGTGGCCGAGACGGCCGGATTCCTGCGCCGATTCGCAGGTGCTCACCTGCGCAGCCATCCCGCCCTGTTCTCCCAACCCCTGGGGTCCTATTGCATCGACTGCTTTACCCTGAGCGAGCAGGCGCTGCGCGATCCCGGTGCCTCCATGCCCGTCGATTTGGCCTTGCTCGCGGTAGATCCCGGCGATACCCGGATCGACCCTTTGGTTGACCTTCGGCCCGACGGCGCCCTGCTGTTGCGGGGGCCGGAACAGGACGAGGCTCTCTGGCAAACCCTGTCTCCGACCCGGCAGCAGGCACTGCAGGATACCGGCATCGCCCTCTACGCCATCCCGCCATCGGACTCACCTTCCGAAGACCTGGTGTTGGGGGCCATCTGTGGCCTGCTGCTCGATCAGGGCTGGGTCGGGCTCGGCCCGCGCCGCCTGATCTCGATTCGGGACGCACAGCTTGCCGATGCAGGTCTGCCTGGCCGACAGACAGGCGACCCGGACCGGGAGGCGCGCAGCCGGCAGTTCCAGGCCGGTCTGGACGGCATCCGGCGTATCGACTACCAGGGACTGCCGGTCTCGGAGTTGGCCCCACGCCCGCAGCAGGAGGCCCCAGCCTCGGTACGCCGCTTCGGCACCATCGATGACGTCTATGACAGCCTGCCCCGCTTTTGGGACCAAGTGGGAGTCCTGTACCGGGACGGCGCGGCTTCGCAGCTCGCACCGGACCCCTACATGGCCATCGGGGCCGTACCGCCGCTGCTGTCCGCATTCCGCGATATGAGTCCGCTGCGCGCGTCCCTGCCCCACCTGGACCCCGACCTGTGCACGGGCTGCGGGCGCTGCTGGAGCTACTGCCCCGAAGGCGCCTGGGGCGCGGTTGCCGCCACCCCGAGCGAGGTCCTCAATGCTGCCATTCCGGCGGCCGAGGCCGGCGCCTTACGCCCCCTGGCTGGTAAGCTCGCGGAACGCATCGACCACAGCTGCCGCGCCGGTGAGGCCAAGACCGCCACCCTGGGAGACCTGGTGAGCGCCGCCTACGCCTGGCTCCAGGACCAGACGCCCCTGCCCGCAGCACGCAAGCAGAGTATAGATACCGCCGTCGAACGGTTGACCGCCGCCATCGGTTGCCTGCCGGTCGCCGTCGCCACGCCCTTCTTCACGGAGGCCCCCACGGATACTCCAGGCGCCCTGCTGTTCCTGGCGCTCAATCCGAACGACTGCAAGGGCTGCGGTATCTGTGTGCACGCCTGCGACGCCGGCGCCCTGCAGTCCGTCGCCCAGACCACCGAGGAGTTGGAACAGGCCAACCGAGTATTCACGGCCTGGGAAAGGCTCCCTGAGACCACCCAAGCGATCATCGACCTAGCCGCCGCCGATGAGCGAGTCGGACCCCTGCCGGCGGCCCTGCTCGCCCACCGCGCGACAAGCGCCTTGGCCGGCGGCGACGGGGCGGAGGCCGGCTCCGGCGAACGCCTTGTCCTGCGTCTGGCCCTGGGCCTGGCCGCATCCCGCCAGGGACAGCGGCGCGCCGAATTCACCCAAGAGGTCAAGGCAACCCACCAGGAGATCACGGCCCTGATCCGCTCCTTACTCGCCGAGGCCCTGCCGGCGGACGACCTGGACGCCCTGGCGCGCGGTCTGGAAACAGTGAGCACCCGCCACGCGGACCTCGGCGCCTTCCTCGGCCAGACCGAGGGTGCTATCGAGGGCGCAGTGGATGCCGCCCGTCTGCGCCGGCTGGTGGAGCTGGCCCAAGGCCTGGGGACACTCGCCTGGCGCCTGGAGACCGGCCGTCAGGGCTTCGGCCGCGCTGGCTTAGGGCTGGTGCTGACCCCCGGCGAAGCGGCGAGCTGGGCCGGGGCCTTCCCTCACAACGTGTTCCAGGTCCCGGTCACCCTAGACGCCACCGGGGACGGTGCCCGGCTGGCGGCGGGGCTCTTGGAGGGCCAGTTGCGACAGGCCATCGAGGGCTTCGTCCTGATGCGCAGAGCACGCCTCGAGCTCGACAAGCCCATGGACGCGGCGCGGCGCTGGTCCGACCTTGCCGCCCTCAGCTGGCATGATCTGACCCCACAGGAAAGAGAACGCTGTCCGAGTATGCTCCTGGTAGGCAGTAGCCGGATACTGGCAGGCGCGGGCCTGTCCCAGGTCGCCGCCCTGCTGGGCGGTGAGCTGCCCCTGAAGATCCTGGTGCTGGCAGACCTGGACCTGGGCCTCTCCGGCCGCTCTAGTCTGGAATCCGCCCCGGCCCCGTTACCGGACACCGCCACCGACCTGGGCCTGCTGGCACTAGCCCGCCGCGACGCTTGCATCGCCCAAACCTCCCTCGGCGCACCGACCCACTTCCTGGAGAGCCTGGAGGCCGGGCTTGCGTTCGATGGCCCCGCCCTCTTCCACGTCCACGCCCCCAGCCCTGGGCGCCATGGGTTTCCCACCGACCAGACCCTGGAACAGGCACGCCTGGCCGTAGCGACCCGGACCTTCCCCCTGTTCCGCTACGACCCCAAGGCCGATGGCGTGTTTGGGACCCGGATCGAGCTCGGGGCCAACCCGGAACCCCTGGCTACCTGGGAGCGTGGGTCTATCCAGCCGACGGACCGGCATCCTGCCTCCACAGCAGCCAAGGAGGCCACACTCCCGGAGGACGGAGCCATGACACCGGCCCACTGGGCGCTCGGCGAGGCCCGCTTCCGCCATTGGTTCCAGCCCTTGGCGGAAGACGCCGCCGACCCCCTGCCCCTGGACGCCTATCTGGAGCTGTCGGAATCCGAACGCCGGGGCCGGACGCCCTACGTCTCCCAGGGGCAGCCACAGCGGGACCCGGCGCGCTATCAGGTCGCCCCGGAGCTAGTCGCGGTCTGCCAGGAACGCCGCGACGCTTGGCGCCTGCTGCAAGAGCTCGCCGGCCTGGTGACCCCCTTCACCGAGCGCGTCCGGCGCGAGGCCGAGGAGCAGGTGGCCGCCGAGCGGCAGGCCGAGCTCGCGGCCCAGGCCGCAGTCTACGAGCAGAAGCTCGCCGATCTGCGCGCAGAGCTGCAACAAGAGCTCCGCGGCGACATCCGGGAACGCCTGATGAATCTGGCCGGTTACCGTCACCAAGCCGGCGCGGAGCGACCTCAATGAGCCCACGTAGGGCGGATAAGCTTGCGCCATCCGCCGTATGCCAGCCACCTCCGTCGCCCTGCCCTGACCCGACCTACGGGCTGCCACCCGCCGCTATCCGGCGGGTGACGGCGCCCCCACCGCCGCGGCAATCGCGGCGCCTGGCGCACGCGCCTGACCCGCCCTACGGGCTATTTACGTCAATGAACACGAATGTTTTCCCAAGGCACAAGCCCCTCTCCCGCCGGGAGAGGGGTTGGGGAGAGGGGATCAAACAGACGAAAGGGGATAAAAACAGAGATTCCTCACTCCCTTGAACCTTACCCACTCCCTACGGAACGACAACAATGACAGCCTCCGCAATCCGCCTCCGACGCGGCTTCGCGCACGGGATCCATCCCCATGAGCACAAGAATCTGACCGCGGACCTGCCCACCCAGCGCATGCCCTTCGTGAGTCGTTATGTGCTACCCCTGAACCAACACCTGGGGGTACCCGCCAAACCCGTGGTAACCCCCGGTCAACGGATACGTCGCGGCGAACGCATCGCCGCACCCGGCGCCTTCGTGTCCACCAGTCTGCACAGCCCGGTCACCGGCTGGGTGCGGACTATCGGCCACCACCGCTATCCCGGCGGGCGGTTCAGCAAAGCCATCGAGATCGAGGCTGACCCCTATGCCACCCAACGCCTGGAAGGGGAACCACCCCCCGACTGGCATGCCCTGTCCCCGGACGACTTCGTGTCGGCATTGCAAGACTCCGGGATCGTCGGCCTAGGCGGGGCCGCCCTACCAGCCCATGTCAAGTACTCCCTGCGAGAAGGGATCAAGATCAAGTACCTGATTGCCAACGGCGCCGAGTGCGAACCCTATCTCACCAACGACCACCGGGTCATGGTCGAGCGTGCGGACCGCCTGCTGCGAGGCATCGAGATCCTCCGAACCAGACTGGGCGCCAACCAGACCATCATCGGCATCGAGCGCAACAAGCCCGACGCTATCGCTATCCTGAACCGGCAGCTCTGGCCCAATCAGCCGGTGCGTGTGGTACCCCTGCGGGTCAAGTATCCCCAGGGCGACTCCAAGATGATGATCAAATCCCTGCTCGACATCGAGGTCCCGGCGGGCCTGCACGCGGCGGATCTGGGCATCATCATGAACAACGTCAGCACCATCGCCGCCATCGCGGACTGGTTCGACACCGGCATGCCCTACATTGACCGCATGGTCACCGTCTCCGGCCCCGGCATCGAGCGACCGTCCAATCTGATCGTCCCCCTGGGCACGCCGGTGCGGGAAGTACTCCGCTACTGTGGGGGCCTGAGCGACGACACCCGCGAAGTCATCATGGGCGGCCCCATGATGGGCACCCCCATCGCCAGCCTAGATGCCCCCATTATCAAGAGCAGCTCCGGGATCCTCGCCTTCACCGCCACCGAGACGGCACGCCCCCAGGAACACCCCTGCATCCGCTGTGGGCGTTGCCTGGAGGCCTGCCCCTACTTCCTCAACCCGTCCCGATTGGCCCGACTGGCAAAATCCCGCATGTACGAAGAGATGAAACGCATCCAGATCATGGAATGCGTCGAATGTGGTTCCTGTACCTATGCCTGTCCCTCGGGGATACCTATCGTACAGTTGATCCGTACCGCCAAGCGGGTGCTTCGTGGTCATAAACAAGGGTGAGCCCGGAGGTTAGGAGTGAACTTGTGAACCTCAATCTAGGCGGGCTTAAGGGCTAAAAACTCGTGAACTTCAAATGGGACCCCGTAAAAGCTGACCTGAATTCTCGAAAGCATGGTATAAGCTTTGATGAAGCTACTACGGTTTTCGGAGATCCATTTGCTATCACTTACGGTGACTCGTACCATTCACAATATGAGTTACGGTACTTGACATTCGGCACCTCGATCAAAAACTGTTTTCTGGTTGTATCGCACACCGATCAAGATGACAGTATCAGACTAATTTCCGCGCGACCCATGACAAGAAATGAGATTCGTAAATATGAGCAACATCACCGAAGATGATTTGAGGCCGGAATATGACCTCGATGCGCTAGGTAAGGGCATTCAAGGCAAGTACTACGAACGTTACCGCGAAGGATCCAATGTCGTAGTAATAGAACCTGATCTAGCTAGGGAATTTCCTAATGCTCAAGCTGTTAACAATGCTTTACGGAAACTTCTTGAACTCCAACAAGTTCACATGACCGTCGAGTAGTAGCTGTCAAGCCCCGCATGATTACAGACTCGTTTTTGAACAGATCAGGTTGTTCTTTAATGTTCATTCGACTCCGAAAAACCCTGGAGCCCATGCCAACAAACGGATAAGCTGAAAAATGTCAGGATCATCGGTTAAGTCGGCAACTCACATAAAATCTCACATTTTGGAGATCGAGTTCTCAGATGGGTACAAGCAAGTAGTGGATTTTATGCCTTTCATTTTTTCAGCCTTCCGGCGGGTTGTGACTGTCCCTGGTCTTACCCGCCCTACGAGCTACGAGCTACGAGCTCATTATTTCTAGGAGCGTTGATGGAGATATTCATGAATTTGAAAAGAAGCAATAGTTGTGGTATAGAAGGCGTTTCGATGTATTTAAACACGGCGACTCGCCGTCTACTACCTGTTAGCCGTTGATACACAATAGCCAATGAAAGCTGGATTCCGCCCTATACCGATCACGTTACTAGATTTTCTGGGGGTACTTCTCCCGGGGTGGGTTTGGCTCCTTTTGTTTGTTTCTACGGTAGACTTTGTGGAAACCGGAAGCACCACACCGAAAAGTGCTTGGCTTAGAATTGTAGCAGTTCAAAACGATGGAGGAACCTGGCTCGGACCTCTGGCGATAGTTTTCGCTGCCCTAGTTATAGGATACTCATTGAAGCCATTGTCGATGCAGATTGCTCAGCAGCTAAGCAAGTACGCCTTTAAGATCCCACGCCGTACGCGATCTTTTGAGATTAGGGATATGGTTTTCCCGTTTGATGCATTCTTCTCTTCTAAAGAATATCACTCGAAGGTCACATCTTTGATGACTCGCCTACTTAGTCTCGATCCCGTATCTGATTTACCAGGAAAAGTGCCATTCAGTTCCTCAAAACGCTACCTAAGGTTACTTTCTCCAATGCTTTGGGAAGAATCTGAACGAATGGAAGCAGAGGTCCGAATGATCGGAGGGCTTTTCCTGGCAAGCGTTTATGCAAGTGTACTATCCCTTACCGTAGTGGTGTCTGATGCATTGAGATTTCGAGATGTACCTAGCCTTGAAACATGTGTATGGCTTTTTACTGTCTTCTTTGTAACATTGGTGCTAGGAATAGGTTTCAACCGGAATCGGCTCCATGAAGTCGAATATACGTATATGAACGTACTTCTGGCTGAGGGTCATAGAATAGAGGCAATAGCTCCAGAGAAAAACTAAAAAGAAAGAAAAGGAAAAGAAAAGGACACCCATCTTGTTTTTATGAGTAAAGTTCCCAGTCTGAACTACCATTAGGAATTCAAGGAAAGGGGACCACAAGTGCACACCGAAGCTCCCCGCGGTAATGCATATATTCTCGTGGACACGGACAAAATCGTTGGCGGCTCCAAAGGGCAAGATCGCCGCCTCGACCCAGAACCAGGCCCTCAACGCGCTCGTATTCCTCTACAAGCAAGTCCTTGGTCGCGAGGAATTGGCCCTTGAAAATATCGCTCGAGCCAAGCGCCCTGAGCACCTTCCCACCGTCTTCGACCGTAGTGAGATCAAGCGGTTGTTCATGCATCTCGAAGACACATCCAAGCTCGTCGCCGCCCTCCTGTACGGGGCTGGCCTGCGTCTACTGGAATGCTTGCGTCTGCGCATCCAGGACATCGAGTTCGAGCGCAGTCAAATCGTCGTGCACAACGGTAAGGGAGCGAAAGACCGCGTTACCTTGCTTCCCCCGGACCTCGATGGGGTTGGCAATACTTGTTTCTCTCCGAAAATACCACCGTCGACCCGCGCTCGGGCAAGACCCGGCGTCATCACATCGGTGAGTCGGCCATCCAACGCGCTGTAAAGAAGGCCATATCCGCCGCCGGCATCCACAAGCACGGCAGCTGCCATACCTTGCGTCATTCGTTCGCCACGCATCTTCTCGACGACGGCTACGATATACGCACTGTACAAGAGCTTCTCGGTCACAAAGACGTTCGGACCACCATGATCTATACGCACGTGATGAACAAGGGGCCGCTTGGCGTGAAGAGCCCCCTGACACAGCTGATCAGGTTCTGATTGATTGCGACGTTGGCGCACCATGGTTACGCAGACTACATTGCGACCGGGACAAAAAGGCACCAAGGGCCTAGCGAAAAAATACGGGGATCGGTTAGTATGTGTTCGCTACAAATATGATCAGCAGACCGGCCGGCGATATACGACGGTCGAGTTGATCGAAGAAGAGACCGATTGGCAAAGCGATCCAAAGGCTACCAAGACGCAAGAACCAATACGCCCGCAGCAACTCCTCGGTGTAAGAGTTGAGTACTGGGAAACGGATATAAGGGACAAGGTCAAGGCGGCCGGAGGTATTTGGCGACCTCGACATAAGCTCTGGGAGATGCGATATGAGGACGTGGTGGCGCTGGGCCTAGAATCGCGGATTGTTGAGGATGATTTTAGGGCACCTTGAAAAATTCAAAATATTTTTGTGGAGCAGGGATGTCCTGCCATGTTCACGTGCGTAACCACATGATAGTTAAGGTGTTCCAAAATCACACCTTGCGGCTGTCATCGTGAAAAGCATTGAGTATGGGATTTTTCAAGGTCCCCTTTAGAGGGCCATAAGCACAATGACCATGGGTGCCTAAATATAGGAACCTAAATGTAGGTTCCTATATTTGGGTTCCTAATATTAGATTCCGGCACCTATATTTAGGAACATGTTAATAAATATAGGTACTTTAACTGCGGCGGCGAAGCCGTCGATTGCATGTTAGGGCTGGAGAACCTTGCAGAAATTGCCCATCCCTCAGTAACGAAAGGTGAGAGGTATCAAATGATGCTGAAGAAGCTATATGTCCCCATATTCATACTGTTCCTTTTTCTACCATCGGGTACGATTCTGGCCGTTGGCCAGTCTGATCGTCACTCAAGTTCTAACGTTAAAAGTAGCCCCGCAAACGAAATCGGAAGGGCTAACACCTCTATTGGTGGTACTTTGCCTGTAGTAGATGATGTAGAAGAACAAAACATAGCTGTTGGTGGTTGTCGCCGGGAGTGTGTCGCCTCTCATACAGAAGAGGCCTGTGTTAATCGCCAAGTATGCCGAATAGTTTGCACTGCAGCAGGAGCGGGGACAGGAGCTGCTGTTGGGGGTGGAGTCGGTGCTGCAGCTGGTATCGGCGCTGCAACGCAAGTCTGCCAGGAGGTCTGTGATACTGTTCCTGAATGCAGCACGGTAACAATTTGTGACGAATGGAAGTTAGGCCCTTGCTGGTAAGTCGAGAATGCTTCGAAATGCTAGGCCCTAACAAGGCCATATACCGGCTAAATAATATACCGGCTAAATAAAAAGAAATAAACCCACTTTGCTTCTGATCCCCAAACGCTTCGCCTTCGACACGGAACCACAGAGAACCTCTCATGACCGCTCCCCGCTCCGTTCTCGTCTCCCTTGAAGACACCCCCTGGTATCATTGTGTTTGTCGTTGTGTGCGCCGCGCCTTCTTGTGTGGCGAGGACCCGTTTTCGGGTCGGAATTTCGACCACCGCCGCGGTTGGATTGTCGAGCGCATTCAGCAGCTTGCTGCTCTGTTTGCCATCGATGTGGCTGCCTACGCGGTGATGAGTAACCACTATCACATGGTGGTGCGCATCGACCGCGAACGGGCCTCGGAGTGGTCGCTAGAGGAGGTCCTGAAACGCTGGACGGCGCTCTTCACCGGGCCTTTGTTGGTGACGCGTTATCTCTCGGCGTCACGGGCAGAGATGAGCCAGGCGGAGATCGCCGAGGTCGAGGCACTTGCCGAGGTCTACCGGAAGCGATTGCATGATTTGTCCTGGTTCATGCGTACCCTCAATGAGCATATCGCCCGCCGGGCCAATGCGGAGGATGGGGTGAAGGGACGGTTTTGGGAGGGCCGCTTCAAGAGCCAGGCATTGCTCGATGAGAAGGCGTTGCTGGCGGCAATGGCCTATGTGGATCTGAATCCGGTGCGGGCGGGGCTGGCCGAGACGCCGGAGACCTCTGACTATACCTCGATTCAGGAGCGTGTCGTCGGACTGCCGGAAGAAGTCGGGTTCGAAGCCGGCTCGCAGGAGACCGCAACCACTAAAGATCCTGAGGTAATGCTCGATGGGGAGCGGTTACGACCAGAGGCCGAAACGCACGTCTTACCCCAAGCCTCGCTGATGCCCTTTGACGCCACCGCACAGACTCCCTGGGCAGTGCCTTTTGCTTTCGAGGACTACTTGGAGCTGGTCGATTGGACGGGCCGCGCATTACGCGCGGATAAACGTGGGTACATTGAGGCGCAAGCACCCAAGATCCTCACGCGACTAGGCATCGACGGGGAGCGATTTATCAGCTTTGCCGAGCGTTTTCTCAAGGAATTTGGAACAGCGGTTGGCGCACCGGCATCACTCGTGAATCTCTGTGTTCGGCGTCAGGCCAAGTATCTGCGTGGCATCCGGGCTGCGCGAGCGGTGTTTGTAGCCAAACAAGCGGCGTGATAGGGTTGAGTGGTTAGGGTTTGCTGTGAGGACCGATTCGGTTGCTCTGTTTCGCCTATTAGCCGCCAGAAGTTTTGAGTGTTGGCAATGCGGTGCGAGGCAGGGAAGTCGGTAGCTTGTAGGAAAGCCCGTAGGTTGGGGTGAGGAACGAACCCCAACGGCTTTGGCTCGACATGGCGGAAGAAAGGGGCCAGGTTTAATTTCCTCTACACGCATAACCGATCACGCCCCCGCGTATCCACCGTGTTATTCCTTTTTATATCGTACAACCCGGGCATGACCGTGATTTCTGTTTTTTGGGTCCGCTCCCACATCCAGTATAGAAACGCACCATTAGTCGCTCCGGCGATGCGCGTCTCGTGACGCTAAAGCATCAGAACTTGCGCTCACGCCGAAGCGTGAAAGCCGGATATCCTCGTTATATCGACTATGCGGCAACAGCCATTTTTCTTTCATTCCGGATAGTTATTTTCATATCCGGACTTGGAGGAGGAATAGAAAGTCCGCGTTCCTTCATCAAGGCGATGTGCTCGAGCATCCCCCACTTGGCCTTGTAGATACAATCTTCAATCGAGTGACCGACCCCAGTGAAGCCGTCCAAATCGGGAGAAAAGAAGCCGAAGAAATCCGGTTCTTCCGTTGCCTCTATCACGAGAGAATATTGAAGATCAATCATATTGATATCTTATTTTCTGATGCCTGCTGCTTTTAGGATAGCGTGACAAGTGCCTTTAGGTACTTCTTTGGCGCCGTGATAGTCTACCCGTATAATGTTATGGTAACCTTCCTTTGCATAGTAGCGAATAGAGCCCTTCTCTTTGACGATGCGGAATCCATTTTTCTCCAAGAGCCGGACCAATTCGTTGAATTTCACTTTTCCTATACTGTCGAGTTTCTGGTCATCGGTGATCGTGCCTATGCTCACGATCCGGCGCCCGTGAAGGTAGCTCACGGTACTCCGAGCACCGGCGCGGCGTGGGCACGCCTTTGCCGGGGTTCAACAGCCCCTTCGGGTCGAAGGCCCGCTTGACCGCCATGAACTGATCGAGCTCTTCCTTGGAGAACTGAAAGCACATCTGGCGGATCTTCTCGATTCCCACGCCATGCTCGCCGGTGATGGTGCCGCCGACCTCGACGCACAGCTCCAGGATCTTGCCGCCGAGTTCCTCGGTGCGTTCCAGTTCCCCGGGCTTGTTGGCATCGTAGAGAATCAGCGGATGCAGGTTACCGTCGCCGGCATGGAATACATTGACCACCGGCAGGCCGTATTCTTCCGCGAGCTCCGTGGTGCGGCGCAGGACCTCGGGCAATCGGCGGCGGGGGATGGTGCCGTCCATACAGTAGTAGTCGGGGGCGAGCTGGCCCATGGCGGGGAAGGCAGCCTTGCGACCCTGCCAGAAGCGCAGGCGTTCCTGATTGTCGCGGGCGGTCCGTACCTCGGTAGCGCCGCTGGCGAGCAGCAGTTCCCGAACCTGCGCGGTGTGCTCGGCGACCTCTTGTTCGCTACCGTCCACTTCGCACAGTAGGATGGCGGCCGCGTCGGTCGGATAGCCGGCGTGGACGAAGGCCTCGGTGGCGGCGATAGCGGGGCCGTCCATCATCTCCAGGCCCGCCGGGATGATGCCCGCGGCGATGATGTCCCCCACGGCCTGTCCGCCCTTTTCTACGTCGTCGTAGGCGGCCAACACGACTTGTGCCTGCTCGGGCACCGGCAGGAGGCGGATGGTCACTTCGAGCACGACACCGAGCATCCCCTCGGACCCGATGAACAGGGCCAACAGGTCGTAGCCCGGGGCGTCCAGGGCCTGGCCGCCGATCTCGATCAACTCGCCGTCCACCGTCACCAGCTTGATTGCCAGCACGTTATGCACCGTCAGCCCGTACTTGAGGCAGTGCACGCCGCCGGAGTTTTCCGCGACATTGCCGCCGATGGTGCAGGCGATCTGCGAGGACGGGTCCGGGGCATAATAGAGGCCGAGGGGAGCCGCGGCATCGGAGATGGCCAGATTGCGCACGCCGGGCTGAACGCGCGCGGTGCGGCCGCTCCGGTCGATATCCAGGATGCGGTTGAAGCGTGCCAGGCTGAGCAGGACGCCTTCGGCGTGGGGCAGCGCACCGCCGGAAACCCCGGTCCCCGCGCCTCTGGCGACCACCGGGATGTCGCGTTCATGGCACAGGCGCATGATACGCCGGACCTCTTCGAGGGTACGCGGCAGCACCACCAGCAAGGGGAGCTGGCGGTAGGCGGAGAGGGCATCACACTCGTAGGGGCGAAGTTCTTCCTCCTGCGCCAGTACGGCGTCATCGGGCAGAAAGGTGCGCAGCACGCGGAGCAACTCGGTGCGGGCCGCGACCAGGGAAGGGTCGTGAAACGCTGGTTGTGGGGTATGGACTTGGCTCATTTGGATAGATTCGGATTGCGAAGATTCCAGCAATTGCCGGGGGGCGCCGACGAGTCCTTAATAGTATACCCTGTTCAGCCGACGGCTCTTTGTTCGAGTCGTTGGACACGCGCTTTCAAGTCCGTTACGTCCTCTTCCAGGTGCTCCACATGGTGGGCATGGAAGCGCTCGTGCCTGGCTTGATCGAGGGCGATTTGACGCATGAATTTGCCGAGGTCATTAAGACCTTGTTCCACCCGCCCAAGACGCGAGTTGGTCTGATCCAACCGTTCATTGGTCTGATCCAGCCGCTCATTGGTCTGATCCAGCCGTTGATTAAAGTCCTCCCGCAACTCCGTGATGCCGTCTCGGATTTGCTTCAGGATTTCGGTGGTAAGATCGGTTGTCATGATTTCCAAAGACCTGACGCATGGAGTTTCGGATGCCAAATGTCGCTAGTCGGTTCGCCGCCTACTGCCTTCAGACAGCAGTTCTTTGTTCGAGCCGTTGGACGCGCGCTTTCAGGTCCGTTACATCCTCTTCCAGGCGCTCCACATGGTGGACATGGAAGCGCTCGTGTTTGGCCTGGTCGAGGGCGATTTGACGCATGAATTTGCCGAGATCATTAAGCCCCTGTTCTACCCGCCCAAGACGCGAGTTGGTCTGATCGAGCCGGTGATTAAAGTCTTGTCGCAACTCCTCAAGGCGTGAGTTGGTCTGATCGAGCCGGTGATTGAAGTCCTCCCGCAGCTCCGTGATGCCGTCTCGGATCTGCTTCAGGATCTCGGTGGTAAGATCGGTTGTCATGATTTTGAAAGACTGTCTGGTTAAAAGCAATCCTGAATGATTCGGCGCTGTTTGGGGGACCGGACGTGTTGCGTTCGACGCCCAAAGGCTCGCTGATCGTCTGCTTGGGTCATGCCGGCGTCTTAACGCAACCTACACTCACATTACCCGCCGTGCTGCCTGCATGCGCGGACTTCGCTTTAAGTGTAGGTTGGGTTAGGCGCGCGGTCCGATCCCGAAGCACAGCGACAGGACCGAACGCGCCGTAACCCAACACGCCGGACTACCCTCAGGCGGACATCAGTCTTCGCCAGCGGCCGCGCGACCCTCCCGCGGCCCGACGATCACGGTGGCGAACCGGTCCGGATGTACCCGGCGGTGGAAGGCGTCGCGGATCTGCTCGGCCCGTATCTTGGACACCCGCTCGCTGAAGCGGTCCAGATAGTCCAGAGGTAGACCGTAGAAGCCGATCACCGCGAGATAGCCGACCACCTTGCTGTTGCTGGCGATCCGCCGCGGAAAGCCGCCGGTGATGTGCTTGATCGCGGCCGTCAGCTCAGCTTCCGTCGGTCCTTGCTCCCGGAAACGCCGCACCGTGTCCATCAGCACTGCCCGGGCCTGGTCGGCTTGGTCGTTTTTGGTCTGCAGCCCCATCAGGAGGGGGCCGCGTCGGGACATGGGGTAGAAGTAGCTGTAGACGCTGTAGGACAGCCCCCGTTTCTCCCGCACCTCCTCCATGAGCAGGGAGACCAGCCCACTGCCCCCGAGGATATGATTACCCACATAGAGGGGAAAGTAATCCGGATCGAGCCGCCGCATTCCCGGCTGTCCAGCGAAGACGTGAGTCTGGGTCGATGGGAAACTCAACCGTTCCAGGACCGGATCAGACAGCTCCGGCACCGGCGGCAACGCGGGCGGCGGCTCGCCGGTGTCCAAATCGGCCGTGAGGCGCTCCGCCAGGTCTCGGGCCTGCTCCTGTGCGAGGGCCCCGACGATGGCGACCACCGCGTTGCCGGCCACATAGTAGCGGCGGTGAAATTCCACCAGCTCCTCACGCCGTATGGCGCTTACCGTCTCCAGGGTCCCGGCGGGGTCGGCGGCGTAGGGATGATCGCCGAAGACCTTGCGGTAGATGGCCTTTGAGCCGAGGGTGCTCGGATCCTGCTCGTCCTGACGCAAGGCGACCAGGCGGTTCTCGCGCACGCGCTCGAAATCGGCCTGGTCGAACCTGGGCTTGGACAGGCTCTTGGCTACGGTCTCCAGGGCTTGGTCCAAAGCGGACTCTGCGGTCAAGGTGCGCAGCGACAAGGTGGCCATGTCGCGGGCGGCGCTGGCGGAGAACTCTGCCCCGACGGACTCGATCCGTTCGGCGACGGTGTCCGCGTCCCACGCCCCCGCCCCCTGCGTCAACATATTCGCGGTCAGGGAGGCTAGACCGGAGCGTTCGCCGTCCCGGGCGCTTCCGGCATCGAACACCAACCGGACGTCGAGGATGGGCAGATCCGGTGCGGCGACGAAAAGGACCCGCGCGCCCTTGGTGGTCTTCCAGGTTTCGATCTTGGGTCCCGCTTCGGCGGCACTCGCGACGGAGAGACCGAGCAGGGCACAAGCTATGGAGAAAATGCGGATATTGTCAGTGCGCATGGCCAGGTCCTCCCGCTGCCTTCGAGCGCGGTTGTTTGCCATCCCGTTTGCCATCCCGTTTGCCATTCTGTTTGCCATCCAGGGGTTGGGGCTCCAGCAGAGCCACCGTGAGCCGGTCCGCGACCAGATATTTGCGCGCCACGGCCCGGATCTGTTCCGGGGTTATCCGGCTCAGCTGCGTGACGTACTGATCGACCAAGGGCCAACCCAGGCCCACGGTCTCCAGGCGTCCCAGCTGCATGGCCTGGTAAAAGACCGAGTCTTGCTCGTAGACCTTGTGGGCGACGACCTGAGTGCGGATGCGCGCGAGCTCGGACGCCGCCACCGGCTCGCGTTGGACGCGCTCGACCTGGGCCCGGAAGGCCTGCTCGAGCGCCTCCAGGGTACGCCCCTGGGCGGGGGTGCCGTCGATTAGGAACAACCCGGGTAGACGGCTAAAGGCATCGTAACCGGCACTCGCCGAGGCGGCCACTCGTGTGCCGCGCACCAGCTCGCGGCTGAAGCGGGCACTGCTGCCGCCGTCGAGCACCGCGGCCAACAGCTCCAGGGCATAAGGCTCCCAGGCCGGTTCGGCATGTCCCAGGGCGGTGGCCTTATAGCCCAGGATCAGATAGGGCTCCTTGGCCGGCGCCTTGACCCGGAGCCGTTTCTCGCCCCGTTGCACGGGCTCCCCGCGTACCTTCGGCGGTAGTATCCGCTCCGGTTTCAGGGGACCGAAGTGCTTCTCGGCCAGTAAGAAGACCGCTTCCGGCTCCAGGTCACCCACCACCACCAGGGTCGCGTTATTCGGGGCGTACCACCTGCGGTACCAGGCGCGGAGGTCACCGACCTTCAGGTGCTCCAGGTCGCTGGCCCGGCCGATGATGGGGATCCGATAGGGCGATGCCTCGTAGGCCGTGGCATTGAACTGCTCGAAGGTCAAGGACTCGGGGTCGTCCTCGGTACGCAGGCGGCGCTCTTCCTTGACCACCTCCAGCTCCTTGGCAAATTCCTCCTCCGGCAGGGTGAGATTACGCATCCGCTCGGCCTCCAGCTCGAAGGCGATCGCGAGTCGGTCCTTGGCCAGGGTCTGGTAATAGGCCGTGTAATCGCGCCCGGTAAAGGCGTTCTCCCTACCGCCGTGCTCCGCGATGATGCGGGAGAACTCGCCGGGAGCGAGCCGCTTGGTACCCTTGAACATCATGTGTTCCAGCACGTGGGAGATACCGGTCAGGCCGCCGTGCTCATAGCTGGACCCGACCTTGTACCAAACCTGGGAAGTGACAATCGGGGCCCGGTGATCGGGCTTCATCAGCACCTTCAGCCCGTTGTCGAGCACCTTTTCGTGCACCTCCGAACCGGCCACGGCCAGGTGGGTGACCAGCACCCCGAGCAGGATCAGGATCGATTTCATACAGCCTCCGTTGTCGATTGTCCGGTGGATTGTATCCAATGCCATTAAGTTAAGTCTTGTCGGTTGGGTTAGGCGCGTCTTTCGACGGTGAAGGATGCGACACTTTTTTAATCTGCGAAAATCTGCGTAATCTGCGGATATATTCATGTTGCGGAGTCGCCTAAGCCGGATTGAGTATGGAAAAAATAGTGCTGTTGGGCTACCCCCCTGGATACCCGCAATCGGTGCGGTTCGTTCCTCACCATACCCTACGAGGCTACTACCACCCCCGCTCCAAATGGGGCTTGAGGAAGCGCCCGGTATGAGAGTCCGGGTCGGCGGCGATCTGTTCCGGGGTGCCGGTGGCGATGAGCTCGCCGCCCCGATCTCCCCCCTCCGGTCCCAGGTCGAGGATCCAGTCCGCGGTCTTGATCACGTCCAGGTTGTGCTCGATGACGATGACTGTATTGCCGTGGTCGCGCAGGCGGTGGAGGACCTCCAGCAGTTGCTTGACGTCCTGGAAGTGGAGCCCGGTGGTGGGTTCGTCCAGGATGTAGAGGGTGCGGCCGGTATCGCGCTTGCTGAGCTCCCGCGACAGCTTGACCCGCTGGGCCTCGCCTCCGGACAGAGTGGTAGCACTCTGGCCGAGGCAGACATAGGCCAGTCCCACGTCGATCAGGGTCTGGAGCTTGCGCTTGATAACCGGGACCGCGGAGAAGAATTCCGCCGCGTCCTCCACCGTGAGGTCGAGGACCTGGTCGATAGTCTTGTTCTTATAGCGGATCTCCAGGGTCTCGCGGTTATAGCGCCGGCCCCGGCAGGTATCGCACTGGACATAGACATCGGGCAGAAAGTGCATCTCGACCCGGATCAAGCCGTCCCCGCGGCAGGTCTCGCAGCGCCCCCCCTTGACGTTGAAGCTGAACCGGCCGGGGGTATAGCCCCGGGAGCGGGCCTCGGGCACGGCGGCGAACAGCTCCCGCACCGGACCGAACAGACCCGTGTAGGTAGCGGGATTGGAGCGGGGCGTGCGACCGATCGGGCTCTGGTCGATATCCACCACCTTGTCAAAGTGATCCAGCCCTTCGATGGCGCTGTGCTGGGCCGGGCTTAAGGCCGCCCCGTTGAGCCGGTGGGCGGCGGCCGGGTAGAGAGTATCATTGATGAGGGTCGATTTGCCGGAGCCCGAGACCCCGGTGATACAGCACAAAGTACCCACCGGGATAGCGGCGTCGATACCCTTCAGGTTATGGCCGCCGGCCCCCCGCACCCGTAGCTGACGCTCGGGATCCACGGCGGTACGCGCGGCCGGGATCTCGATCCGCAGGTCGCCGCTCAGGTAGCGGCCGGTGAGAGAGCCGGGAGCGGCGGCCACCTGGTCGCTGGTGCCTTGGGCGACGATCTCACCGCCGTGGACACCGGCGCCGGGCCCCAGATCGACCACCAGGTCCGCGCTACGGATGGCCTCCTCGTCGTGCTCGACCACGATGACGGTGTTGCCCAGATCCCGCAGGTGGGTCAGGGTGCGCAGCAGCCGGGCGTTATCGCGCTGGTGCAGACCGATAGAGGGCTCGTCCAGGATATACATGACCCCCACCAGGCCGGCCCCGATCTGGCTGGCGAGCCGGATACGCTGGGCCTCGCCGCCGGACAAGGAATCGGCGCTACGCTCCAGGGTCAGGTAGTCCAGGCCCACGTCCACCAGAAACCGCAACCGCTGGGCGATCTCCTTGATGATCTTGGCGCCGATCTCACCATGCCGACCGGGCAGGACCAGGGTCTCGAAGAAATGCAGGGATTCGCCCACCGGCAGGGCGGCCAACCGCGGCAGGTTATGATCGGCCACCAGCACATGACGGGCGGCCTCGTTGAGACGGGAGCCGGCACAGTCGGGGCAGGGCTGCTGGGAGATATAGCGGGCGAGCTCCTCGCGCACCGTGTTGGAATCCGTCTCCCGATAACGGCGCTCCATGTTGGGGATAATCCCCTCAAAGGGCCGCAGCTTGCCGGCGCCCCGTTCGTGGGGCAGCGTAAACCTGATCTTCTCCCGCCCGGAGCCGTACAGGACCAGCCTGCGTGCCCGTTCCGGCAGTGCCTGCCAGGGGGTCTCCACGTCGAAACCATAGTGGGCGCCGAGGGCACGGATCAGCTGGAAATAATAGGCATTACGCCGGTCCCAGCCGCGCACGGTGCCCCCGGCGAGACTCAATTGGGGATGATTCACCACCTTGGCCGGGTCGAAGAACTGCTCCACGCCCAAGCCGTCGCAGGTAGGGCAGGCGCCGGCCGGGTTGTTGAAGGAAAACAGCCGCGGCTCCAGGTCCAGGATGCTGTAGCCGCACCTGGGGCAGGCGAAGGAAGCGGAAAACAGCAGCTCCCCCTGATCCGGGGCCTCGATGCTCGGCGCATCGATCCTGGCCACCCGCGCCAGCCCGCCCGAAAGGCCCAGCGCGGTCTCGAAAGACTCGGCGAGCCGCAGCGCCAGGTCCGGCCGCACCCGGAAGCGGTCCACCACCACCTCGATACTATGTTTGCGTTTCAGATCCAGCTCCGGCGGAGCGTCCAGCTCGCACAAATCGCCGTCGATCCGGGCGCGGATAAAGCCCTGGGCGTGGAGCTCCCCGAGCAACCGGTGGTACTCCCCCTTGCGCTCCGAGACCACCGGGGCCAGCAGCATCAGCTTCTCGCCCGCGGGCAGGGCCAACACCTGGTCCACCATCTGGCTCACGGTCTGGGCCTCAAGAGAGGTGCCGTGCTGGGGGCAGTGAGGGCTGCCGACCCGGGCGAAGAGCAGACGCAGATAGTCGTAGATCTCCGTGATGGTGCCCACCGTCGAGCGGGGATTGTGAGAAGTCGTCTTCTGCTCGATAGAGATAGCCGGCGACAACCCCTCGATATGATCCAGATCCGGCTTGTCCATCATGGACAAGAACTGGCGGGCATAGGCGGACAAGGACTCCACGTAGCGGCGCTGTCCCTCCGCATAGATAGTATCGAAGGCCAGCGAGGATTTACCGGACCCGGACAGACCGGTGAGCACAATCAGCCGATCCCGCGGCAGATCCAGATCCAGATTCTTGAGATTATGGGTGCGGGCGCCGCGGATGCGGATAGTGTCCATGATCGTGTTCGCGTTTTGAATCCACAGATTACGCAGATTTTCGCAGAAAGGGCGGAGGATGCGGTGAGCGCGGTGGTTCCGAACTCGACGGCTGGTGCACGCCTTCCCGGCGCGAACCGCATCAAAACTAGTCCGCGTAGGGTGGATAAGCTTGCGCCATCCACCGTATGCTAGCTACCTCCGTCGCCCTGGCCTGACCCGATCTACAGGCTTTGACCCAAGTAAAGCCGCCAATTATGGCGGATATCAGGCCAATCTGTTCACGACGCGAAACAGGGCAGAGGCTCAGATTGAAAATTTTATGCTTGGCCGCTCACTTTCCGGCCCATTTAACGCCAGGACGCAATGACGCCAAAAGGTTCCCGCTATTCAGCAATAACAAAATTAGAACACTACCACTGTAGTGACCATTCCGTTTCATAATCCTGAGAGAACATGACTATGTCCTACCAAAACATCGATGCCTCCCTCTCCGCCGCCGACATGAAAATCATCAAGACCGCCTTCGATACCGTGCTCAAAAAGCTACCTTTCCTAGTCAGTCTGACGCCCCAGGAACGCATGGCCACCTTCAAGGCCGGGCCCGACAGCACCTCCTTCGTGCAGAATGCCCTGACCGCCGCCCAGGATCATCCCACGATTCTCCCCATCAGCTTCAGCATTCCCGGCTTCAAGAAGGACGTAGACCTGTTCACCGCCCTGACCGAGTTGGGCACACTTGCCGACTCGGTGGCCTCCCAGATCGACGACACCCGGATGGCGGTGGGCGGGGAAGCGATGCAGGAAGCGGCCCAGGTCTACAAGTATGTCAAGACCGCCGCCCAGACGACGCCGGGTCTCAAGCCGGTGGCCGAGCAGCTGGGCGAACGCTTCCGGCGGGCGGGCGAGCGGAAGCCAGCCGCCTCCGCGGAGGAGTAGTCTCCCCTTCCATCGAAATTTTCCTGTCATTTCGAGCTCGTAGTCTGAGTAGCGGCGGGATGCGCTACACTTTCCCGCCCTACGGATCTGAGCTTCGATGGCGGTACTCCGAGCTTGGATGGTGGAGCTTTGAACTTGGGCGACGGAGCTCTGAGCTTCGACGATGGAGCTCCGAGCTTGGATGGCGGAGCTTTGAGCTTGGGCGACGGGGCTCTGAGCTTGGATGATGGAGCTTCGAGCTTGGACGGTAGAGCTTCGAGCTTGGACGGTGGAGCTTCGAGCTTGGATGGTGGAGCTCTGAGCTTGGACGGTGGATCTCTGAGCTTGGATGACCGAGCTCCGAGCTTGAATGACGGAGCTTTGAGCTTGGATGGTGGAGCTCTGAGCTTGGATGGTGGAACTTCGAGCTCCGATGATGGATCTCTGAGCTTGGATGACCGAGCTCCGAGCTTGGATGGTGGAGCTTTGGGCTTGGATGATGGAGTTCTTTCTCGTTCCCACGCGCTGCGTGGGAACCTGGTTGCTCCGCGCTGCGGAGAGAATCAAGCCGGTATCCACCATTCTCTGGCTCCCACTTCGCTGGAACCGGCGGTCCGATTATCCCGTCGGCCCCTGGGACCGCTGACATTAAGTTGAACGTTTTCTGGCTCGAGCCACGAAACTGAAGCCAGCGGCTTGGAGTACCACCTCAGCGGCAGGGCGGACGCCTTGAGCCAAGTATTTCTCGTTCCCACGCGCTGCGTGGGAACGCGGAAGCTCCGCGCCGCACAGAGCATCAGGCTGGTGTCCACCATGCGTATACCCGGGAACTAAACCTGCCAGCTGTCCGGCGTTATCTGGTGCGGCCCACAAGGCGTCTGCTCTGACCGTTGCCGACAGCTGGTCATTGAGTGCGTAAGCCGTCTGAAAGACGGCGGTCCCAGCGTCCCCGGAACCGCCGACATTTTGTCGGCCCCTGGGACCGCTGACATTTTGTCGGCTCTTCTGGTTACCGGCTAGAACCTGAATGCCGAGTTGCCGGTCCAAATGGTCATCAGTCATGAACGGATCTAGGCAACAGGGACATCCCGCTCGTGCCGTTGCAGCTCCCACATCTCGGCGTAGACTCCCTGCTGCTCCAACAGCTGGCGATGGGTACCCTGCTCGCGGATCCGTCCTCCCACCATGACCAGGATATGGTCCGCGTCCACCACAGTGGACAGGCGGTGGGCGATGACCAGGGTCGTGTGGTCCTCCGCGACCTCCGCCAGGGTCTGCTGGATGGCCCGCTCCGTATGGCTGTCCAGGGATGAGGTCGCCTCGTCGAAGACCAGAATCCGTGGCCGTTTGAGCATGGCCCGGGCAATGGCTACCCGCTGCTTCTCGCCGCCGGAAAGTTTGAGTCCCCGCTCCCCGACCACCGTATTCCACCGCTCCGGTAACCCTTCGATAAAATCCAGGATATGGGCCATCTGTGCCGCCTGCTCGATCTCCGCACGGCTCGCATCCGGACGCCCATAGGCCAGATTGTAGAGAATGCTCTCATTGAACAGCACCGTATCCTGGGGAACGATGCCGATGGCGGCACGCAGACTATCTTGGGTGACATCCCGCAGGTCCTGACCGTCGATCAGGATGCGCCCGCCGGTCACGTCGTAGAAGCGAAACAACAACCGTGCCAGCGTGGACTTTCCGGCCCCGCTGGGGCCTACCACGGCCAACTTCTGCCCCGGCTCGAGCGCGAGGTCCAATCCCCGCAGGATTTGCCGCTGGGGTTGGTAATAAAAGTCCACCCGCTGGAACCGCACCTGGCCCCCGTGTAGGACCAAAGGCCCGGCGCCGGGCCGATCGGCGATCTCAGGTTCCCGTTCCAACAGCTTGAACACCAGATCCATGTCCGCTAGGGCATACTTGATCTGGCGGTAAACGACACCGAGGAAGTTGAGTGGTATGAACAATTGCAGCAGCAGTGCGTTTACCAGCACCAGATCACCGATGCTCATGGTGCCAGCGACGACCCCCCGGGCCGCAAAGACCATGATCAAGGTAACCCCGATAGCGATGATCCCGCCTTGCCCGAAGTTCAGGATGGACATGGAAGACTGGCTCTTGACGGCAACCTGCTCCCAATCTCTCAAGGTATCATCATAGCGAGCGAGCTCCGTGACCTCATTGCCGAAATACTTCACCGTCTCATAGTTCATCAGGCTGTCCAGGGCCTGTCCGTTGGCCTGGGAATCGAGCCGGTTCATCCGATGACGAAAATCCATGCGCCACTCGGTGATGGTGAGGGTAAAGGCCACATAGACCATTACCGTCCCGAAGGTAACCAGCGTAAAGACGGCGGCATATCGGGTCAGGAGCACCGCGGCCACCAGCGCGAATTCCACCAGTACCGGGAGCATGCTGAAGACCATATAGTTGAGGATGGTGCTCACCGACCGGGTGCCTCGCTCCAGGTCGCGGCTGATGGCGCCGCTCCGGCGTTCCAGGTGGTAACGCAGGGACAGCCGGTGCAGATGCTCCAGCACCCGGGTCGATAGCCGACGCATGGCCCGGTAACGTACCCGGGCGAAGACCGCATCCCGCAATTCGTTGAACAGGGAGGCACTGAGCTTGAGCGCACCATAGGCCGACAACAGAGAGACCGGGAGCACCAGCATCCCGGCTTGCGGGTCCTCGAAGGCGTCCACGATCTCCTTGAGCAGGATCGGAATGCCCACGTTGGCGAGCTTGGCCAGCACCAGACAGGCCAGCGCCAACAGCGCCCGGCCACGGAACTCCCACAGAAAGGGAAGCATGCTGCGCAGATTGTGCAGATCGCGGCGATCGCGATGGACAGGCTCCGTCGAGATGATACGACTCATGCGGGGTTTGTTGGCCGGCTAGAGCGTTGGACGGGGTTCGGCCATATGGTAGCTTTGAGCCTCCCGACAGACTATCGAGTGATCGTTCTTATGGGATTTTGAAAGATAACGCCGTGGGTCGCTTTCTTCTTCCAGGACGAACAACAGGGCCTCGCGCCGACCGTCCGGCCATTGAACCAACAAGGGGACATCGAGCTCCCGGAAACGATCGCCGAGCCGATCCTTGAGTTGCTCCTGGCGTACCGGCAGCACCTCGGCGCCGGACAATTGGTCCGCGGCCTCCTCAGCCGCAAAAAAGGCCAGGGCTTGGCGGGGATAATCCAGGATGAGGTTCTTGAAGTTCTGATCGTGACTCATGGACCAAGCTTAACCGATCCGCCGGCGAGTGCATGTACAATCACCGGATATTGCCACAGGATTGGACCACGAACGGTCCGAAAATGGGGTAGACCCCGAAAGCCGGATAGATTCCTGAAAGACACGACATGAAGGCGGCCTATGTCCAATCCTACTCTCGATAACGAAACCGGTTGCGCCTGGCGCGAGCCCTTCGCCCTGCAGGTCCTCGGCGACAGCATGGAGCCCGAGTTCCCGGATAAATGCGTCGTCATCATCGAACAGGCCGAAGGGTGCAGCCACGGCATGTATGTCTTCGCAGAGGTAGAGGGCGTGCGCTGGTTCAGGCAGTACCAGATGGACGAGCAAGGCAGGGAGTGGTTGATCGCTCTCAACCGACGGTATCCTGAGATCGACCTCAGAGGCCGCGAATGGAAGGTCATGGGGGTTATTATCCAGCGCAATATCCGACGCCGGGTCAAGCATTACCGGTATGAGGCCGAGCCCAGGGCCTGTTGACATTCAACTCGAACCGACTGTTTCCATAAGCGAACCACGAATAGACACAAATCCACACTAATTCGTATTGATTCGTGTGAATTCGTGGTTTTCCGCTAACCTGGACGGATAGGATAAGCTGAATGTCAACATACCCTGGTACCTCGGAGATCAGGCTCGCCGATCTCACCGAACCGGGCCGTACCCCCCGGTAGCGACGCCTGCCATGTGGTTTCCAATCCCCCCGCGTGCCCGCAAGGTCGGTACGCGACCGTCGCTCCCCATGACACCCTGCGCGGGCGAGTCGGTCGTAAGGGATTGGCCGCAGCCGGGGCTGATCTTGACCCTGGCTCTGCTCCTTACCGGCTGCGGCGCAGACGACGAGAGCCGGCACACCCACCACCAGCAAGGGCCGTCCCGGGAGCACCTGGTAACCGTCTTCAGGGCCGAACGCGCTCCGGTCGCCGCCCGTCACGAGCACCCCGGCTCGCTGCGTTTTCGCCGCCTGGTGCGCATCCACAGCCAGGAAGAGGGACGCATTACCGAGCTCGAGGTCTTCGAGGGTGACCTGATCGCCCAGGACAATCTTCTGGCTCGGCTCGAGGACGACCTGCTGCGGGCCCAGCTCGACAAGGCCCGCGCCACCAAGCGGCAAAAGCAGCTGGACCTGCAGCGCCAGGAAGGCCTGCGGTCGCGGCGCGCCGTCTCCGAGGACGAACTCGCCCAGGCCCGCACCGCCCTCACCGTGGCCCAGGCGGAGGAACGAGTGCTGGAGACCCGCCTGGCCTTTACCCGCATCCGGGCCCCTTTCACCGGCGTCATCACCGAGCGTCATGTGGAGCCCGGGGATTTCGTCACCAAGAACAGCCACCTGTTGACCCTGGCCGATCCCGCATCCCTGATCGCCGAGGTCTACGCCTCGGAGCTGGTACTGCCCCAGCTCGAGCCAGGGGATCTGGTGGAGCTACGCATCGACGCCCTGGGGCCCGATCGCTTCGAGGGCCAGATCCTGCGTATCCATCCGGCCCTGGCCCGGACCAGTCGTCAGGCCATCGTCGAGGTAGCCATGGACCCCATCCCGGAAGGGGCTCGGGCCGGCCAGTTCGTCCGCGCGACCCTAGGCATCGCCGCCCTCTACCGGCTCTTGGTACCCTTCCGTGCCGTGCGTCGGGACCGGGATGGAGAGTTCCTGTGGTTGCTGAGCGATGAGAACCAGGTCGAGCGCCGCCCGGTACGCACAGGTCTGCGCATCACCGACCGCATCGAGATCCTGGAGGGCCTGGAGCCCGGCGAGCGCGTAGTCACCCGTGGTTTCCTGGGTCTCGCGGAGGGTAAATCAGTGCAGGTCGTCGAGAACAGTCCCTAGGTCGTGCGCCGGTTCGGCAGCGCGCCTTGGCCCAACCTACCCGACTGCGGCTATTCGTACTACCGGGCATAGAAAGCATCCTGGTACATGGGTTCACCATAACGACGCTTTCCATAAGTGCGAATGATCTCCTGTCCTTCCTCAGACCCCACAAAGTCAATGAACAGGGAGGCGTATTTCCGTCCAGGCCCCTCCTCCGGCCGACACAGGGCATGGTAGATATTGACCAACAAAGGGTCACCGCGAAAGAGCACCCGGAGATTATCCAATTCCCCTTTCCCTGCGATCCAGGTGCTGCTGTCCGTCATGAAATATCCATTGACCTCATTAGCCCGCTTCAGGGTTGCCAGCATGAAGTCCTTGGTGATGATGTACCATTTACCTGCGGGCTCCAGGCCGGCCTGTTTCCAGAGCGCCAGCTCCCTTTTATGGGTCCCCGAGTCGTCACCCCGGGACAGGAAAGTCGCTCGGGCTGTGGCGATTCTCGCGTAGGCATCGCTCGCACTGTCGGCCTGGGTGATCCGTGCCGGATCGGCCTTGGGGCCGACAATATAAAATTCATTGGCCCCAATGAGCGTCCTCTTTGTCGCCCAACCCTCCTCGACGGCCTGCCTCTCAGCAGCCGGCGCATGCACCATGACCATGTCGACCGCTTTGGCCTTGAGCAGCCTCAATGACTTACCCGAGCCGGCCTTTTTCCAGCAAATCGTGACCTCATGCCTTTTGTTAAAGGATGCGATGAGTTTTTCCAGCAATCCCAGCTCTCCCGGACTCCCCGTAGCCAGCGCGAAGCGATTCGGCCCCTTCCCATAGACTGCCGTGCATTCATCAGCCGCCAACGCCAGTGGGGCCACGGACAGCAGGAGGGTCGGGATCAGAAACCAGCTCAGCGGATTGTTTTGCTTTCTCATGCT